>JAEYRT010000130.1 GCA_023435325.1 Pseudomonadota bacterium
CGCACCATACGCACCGACAAGCTGATTGCCGTCGTGCATTACGGCACGCCGGAAAAAGCCAATGGCCGTGACCGCCGTACCTGGGCGCAGGACTTGCAGGTCCGGGTCGATGCCCTGCGTCAACCTGGTCTGCCGCAGGCACCGGCTTCTTCTTCCGTGCCGTTGAGGCATGTGACCATGGCTAAGTAAGTCGGTGCACAACGTGAACCGCAACGCAGTGCGCTGCGCTGTCTGACGGGCGTTTGTCAGGGCATCCCTCACAATGTGGCTATCACTGGCTGCTTGAGGGAGATATGTCCATATCCACCATTCACGTCGATATTGCGGTCATCGGTGCCGGTACTGCAGGCATGCATGCCTACCACACGGCCAAACGCGCAGGCGCTATGGTCGTGCTGATCGATCACGGTCCGCTAGGCACCACGTGTGCGCGTACCGGCTGCATGCCGTCCAAGGCGGTGCTGCATGCAGCACATCGCTGGAGTACGCTGCAGGCGCTGCTGCCTGAAGGGGGTGCACAGGCTTTGCCTGCAGGTCATACGACGCCGCAGCAGTTGTGGGCGCAGGCGCTCAGCATCCGGGACCAACTGGTACAAGGCAATGTGCGCCATCTTGAAAAGCTGGCTGGCGATGATCTGCTGCGGGCCAGTGCACGCTTTGTGGCACCCGATATGCTGGAGCTGGACGATGGTCGTCGCGTGCATGCACGTGCCTTTGTGGTGGCCACCGGGTCCGAGGGGGTTAGGCCTGAATCATTGCAGGCCGAGTTGGGCGCGGCACTGATCACCAGCGACGAGCTGTTTTTCCTGCCCGAGCTGCCGCGCAGTGTGGCCATCATGGGCACGGGGGCAATTGGTTTGGAAATGGGCGTGGCCCTGTCCCGGCTGGGGGTGGATGTGGTGGCTGCAGGACGATCGGCCAGTGTTGCGAAGGTGGCAGACCCTGAAGTGGGGCGGGCCGCTACCCGCTATTTCTCGGCGCAGCTGCCTCTGGCTTTGGGGGCATCCGATATTCGGGTGGTGCGTGAGGGAAACGGCGTGTGCATGCAGGCTGGCACGCTCACGCACCGTGCGCAATATCTGCTGGCGGCGTTGGGTCGCAGGCCACGATTGGGGGCTTTGAATGTGGAGGCGGCGCAGGTACAGCTGGATGAAAAAGGCCGCCCGCGCACCGAGAAGGGCAGCTTGCGCTGTGCAGGTACGATGGTGTTTGTCGCTGGAGATCCGGCCCCAAGCCCGGCGCTGATGCATGAAGCCGGTCATGACGGTACGCTGGCAGCCCAGCAGGCGCTCAAGGCCCTGGGCGATGGTTCCTGGAAAGACATGCAGGAGCGTCACCGTACGGTCCCGCTCTCTATTGTGTTCACGGATCCGGACATTGCAGAAGTGGGGCTGCGTTTTGACCAACTGCCTGCCGATGCCCTGATAGGGCGTGTGGACGGTGCAGGTAGTGGCCGCTCCAAGCTCATGCAGGCCCCGCACCATCTGCTGCATCTGTATGCAGACCGGCATTCAGGCCAGATGCTGGGTGCCAGCATGTTTTGTGCGCGTGGGGAACACTTGGCGCATTCGCTGGCCTGGGCCATCCAGCGCGGAGAGACCGTGGACAGTTTGCTGGAGCTGCCGTTCTACCATCCGACGCTGGAAGAGATGATTGATACGGCCTTGCGCAACATGCGCCATGAGATGCATCAGTCTTGACCTCACGGTACATGTCGGTAGGTGCTCCTGTCGATAATGACCGTCTAAGAAAAGGGAGGTCAGCACCATGCGCAAATTCTGGATTCCTCTGGCGGCTTTATTGGGCATGTCCGGTGTCGGCCTTGCGGCTTATGCCTCGCACGGTTTGGGTTTTATCAGCGACCCGGTCGTTCGCGAAGCCACGCGTGGCACCCTGCAACTGGCGGTGCAGCAGCAGATGCTGCATGCACTGGCCTTGCTGGGCGTGGGCATTTTGTCGATCAAGGGTGGTGGCAATCGCTGGCTTTGTGCCGCCGCTGCCCTGTTCACCATCGGCGTGTGCTTGTTCAGCGGTTTGATTTATCTGCGTACCTTTACCGGAATTGAGACTTTCCGTGCGTTGGTCCCCTGGGGGGGAATCAGTTTGATGCTGGCATGGCTGGCGCTGGGTATTGGTGGTTGGAAAGCCGCCCAAAACGCCTAAACTTTGCAGCCATGAGCGATATCACCATTTTTCATAACAACCGCTGCAGCAATTCGCGTGGCGCCCTGCAAATCCTGCGCGACCGTGGCATTGAACCCAATGTTGTGGATTACCTGGCCACACCGCTGACAGCTGCGGAGCTGGCCGAGCTGGTCGCGCATATCGGTGTGCCGGTGCGTGACTTGTTGCGCAGCAAGGAAACAGTGTTTCAGGAGTTGGGGCTGGGCAATCCTGCAGTGACGGATGATCAGTTGATCATGGCTGTGGCCCAACACCCCGTGCTGCTCAATCGCCCGATTGTGGTCACCCCCAAGGGCGCGGCGCTGTGCCGCCCGCCTGAGAAATTGTTGGAATTGCTGTAGCCACCCGCCTGCAAGAAACTGTCCGTCACGCCACGCCATGTGTTCTGTGTGCGGGAAAACTCAAAATATCGTGCAGGTCAGGCGTTGTCTTTGTCTTTTGACTTGAGCGTTTGCTGCAGCCGTTGAGTGACGGCATAGGTGCTGCCGCGTACCTGAGCGGCGGCCTGTCCCAAGCCTTGGGTGGTGGCTTGGTAGGCGGACTGGGTGGCATCACCCACGCTGCGTCCCGCTTGCTTGACACTGTCGGCGGCGGCCTGTGCGGTGCTGACCACACTGTGTTTGATGCGGCCATACACCGTCTGTGTGATTTGTGCCCCGCAGTCTTTGACGATCATGCCCAGCATATGCGCTGCACGGCGGGTGGCGTTTTGCTTGATGGCATCGCGCTCGGGGGCATGCTCTGGCGCGCAGTAGGCCTGGGCAATCAAGCCCACACGCAAAGTGAGAAAAGCGTTGGCTGCACCGCTTGCCAGGCTATTGGTCAACAGGTTGCCCATGCCGCCCAAACCGGGAATATTGGCCATGGCGGCTGGGGTGGCCGATTGCACAATGGGGGCCGTCAGCTCGGCAAAATCTATCTCATCCAGGCTGCTGGCAATCAATACACAGGCTCCGACATTGCTGTAGAGGTAAGACATCTGCTTCAGTGATGGGCGTAGGCCATAGATGCGGGCAATGCGCCAGACCAGTTGCACTTGGCTGATTAAAACGACTAAACCATCAAGGCGGCCGTTCTGCATCAGGGCCGTGCTCGCCAGCACGCCAGCAGCGGTACGACGGGTGTCAGCCTCCGCTGCAGCGCGCAGTTGTTCCAGGGCATGGTGTACCTCGGCTTCAGTGCTCAGGGACGGGTCTGCCAGCAGTGGGTTGCTGACCAAGTGCGCGCGCAGCCGTGCTTGGTATTGCGCAACGGCATGCAGGTCACCCTCTTGCGGGTAACGCAGTGCAGGGGGCAGGCGCAGCAGCCATATCGTAGGCCAAGCCACTGTGGCCAACAGCAAGGTGATCAGGCTCCAGAATACCGGTTGCCCGGCGCCGGTATGCAGGCGGTCAGCAGCATCGGCCAGTTGGCTGATCATGGCAACTGCGAACACCCCGCTCCACACTACCAACGCAATGGCTACAGCGCTGAGCAAACGTGAGGTGAGTTGAGACATGGCCACATCCTTGCAAACAAAAACGTTGCCCAGTGTGCCTGAGTGCTGCACGGTGTGCAGCGACTGCGGAAATGTTCAGTTGTTGGAAAGTAGGCCCTGCTTCTCGATGAAAGCAATGACTTCATCCAAGCCCTGCTGTGTCTTGAGGTTGGTCATCACAAAAGGCTTGAGCCCCTTGGGCGTGGTGCGTTGCTGGATGGTGTCGCTGCGCATGATCTCCAAGTTGGCTCCCACATGCGGGGCGAGGTCGGTCTTGTTGATGACAAACAGATCGCTCTTGGTGATGCCGGGGCCACCCTTGCGTGGAATCTTCTCGCCAGCCGCCACGTCGATCACGTAGATGGTCAGGTCAGACAGTTCGGGGCTGAAAGTGGCTGCCAGGTTGTCGCCGCCCGATTCGATAAAGATGATGTCGGCATTCGGAAAGTCCACCAGCATGCGGTTGATGGCTTCAAGGTTGATCGACGCATCTTCGCGAATCGCCGTGTGCGGGCAGCCACCTGTTTCCACGCCCATGATGCGTTCGGCAGGCAGTGCACCGCTGATGGTCAGCAAGCGCTGGTCTTCCTTGGTGTAGATGTCGTTGGTGATGGCCACCAAGTCCCACTTCTCACGCATGGCTTTGCACAGCATTTCCAGAATGGTGGTTTTGCCGGAACCGACAGGGCCGCCGATGCCTACGCGCAGGGGGGGCAGTTTTTTGGTGCGTTTGGGAATGTGGTGTAGTGCGGTGCTCATGATCTGAAAAGGCGAGAGTATTGGTGTTCATGCCGGGCCGAAAGAATGGCCAGCATGGGTGAAAAGGCCTGCCGCTCGCTGTCGGGCAGGGCCAGGGCGTGTTCCACTGCAGCAGGAATGTTTTGCGTCAAGCGCGCGAGCATGCGTTGGCCTGCGCTTTGTCCCAGCGGCACGGCCTTGATGGCGGCCTGGGTCATGTTTTCGGCCCAGCCGAAGGCGTAGGCCAAGAGTGCATCGTGGGCGCTGGCACCCGTCAGGTGAGCAGCCAGCGCAAAGGCGACGGGGTAGCTGGCGTCTTGCGCGGCCAGCCATTGCACACGAGCTTGAATGGCCGTATCACCGGCATAGCGGTTTTTGAGCCATTCAATCAGCGAACGGCCCATTTGTTCGGTTTGCAAACGCAGCTCGCTGCTCTCGCGGGTATGACGCACCCAATCATTGAGCGCAGCCAGGCGCGTGGTCTGGTCATTGGCCCAAGCGGGCAAGGCCTGAGCAATCGCAGCCATGTCCCCGCGGGACTGGGTCAGGTGCAGTTGGTGGATCAACCAGTCAGAAGCTTCTGCTTCCGTTGTCACCAAAGCGGCATTGACGGCAGCCTCCAAGCCTTCTGAATAAGAAAAGCCGCCGATAGGCAGGGCCGGTGAAGCCAGCCACATGAGCTGCAAAAACGTGGAGGAAGATGCTGCGCTGTGCATATATCAATGGCTGTGATTACAGCAGTGCCCATGCTCGTGCTCGTGCTGATGGTCGTGCGCATGGGCATGGTTATGACCATGGCCATGACCATGACCGTGGTGATGGTGGCTGTGCCCGTCATTGGTCACATGGCCACCGTAGGCGCCGCCTTCGGGCTCAAAGGGCAGGTCGGTTTCGACCACGGTCATGTGCATGCTGCGCAGCATGTCGGCGAGCACATGGTCTGGTTCGATCTTCAGGTGGTCGGGCTGCAGTTCAATGGGAACGTGGCGGTTGCCCAAGTGGTAGGCCGCACGCATCAGGTCAAAGGCTGTGCCGTGCTCTGTGCAGGCAGTGATTTTGAGCACGCGTTGGGGGGCAGCAATCACACGGACCATGGAGCCGTCTTCGGCCACCAGTACGTCACCGCCGCGCACGGCCTGACCACGTGGCAGAAAAATGGCCAGTTCACGCCCCTGGCTGTCAGTGGCTGCAAAGCGTGACTTCTGGCGTACATCCCAATCCAGCTCCACGGATGCGGCGCGCTGGAGGAGGACAGCGGCCAAGCCTTGTCCCTGGGGGAGGAGTTTATTGACGGTCAACATATCTTTTAACTTTCAAAAGGGGAGCTAAAAACTGGCTCGAATCGTGCATAAAAAGCACTTTCGTACACTTGATAGCATGACAAATATGTCAACCCCTAATGCACATTCTTCGTCGGTGGTCGCAGATTGGCAGCCTTGCGGTGTCAACCATGTGGCCGTGTACGGCACACTGCGTGCTGGTGGCATCAATGACATTGCGCGCCTGCGCGATGGTTTGGTGATTACCGGCCGCACGACGCTGACCGGCACGCTCTACGACATGGGCTGGTACCCGGGGCTCAGCTTGCAGGGCAGCCAACAAGTACTGGCCGAGGTCTATCCGCTGGACAAAGCGCTGGAACAGGTGCTCGATGGCTATGAAGGCATCTGGCCGCAGGACACGGGTGAATACACCAAGCGTATCGTCACCGTCCCCGTCGCCCTCACAGGCGGCGGTACGCAAATGATGGCTGTACTGGTCTATGAAGCCTTGCCAGCCGCTGTCGCCCAGTTGCCCGTGATTGAGGCTGGCGACTGGCTGGCTTGGTACAACACCCACAAGGCGCATCTTCAGAACAGGAAGTAACGCTGGGCCATGGGCAGGCTCTTTGCTGGCTCACACGTCAGCAACTGCCCATCGGCACGCACGGCATAGGTCTGCGCATCGACTTCCATGTGCGGTGCCAGGTCGTTGTGCACCATGTGCTGCTTTTGCACGCTGCGAATGCCTTTGACGGCCGACAAGGTCTTTTGCAATCCAAAGCGTTTGCCAATGTCTGCAGCCAGTCCGGCTTGCGAGACAAAAGTCAGGGACGTCTTGGCAATTGCACCGCCAAACGCGCCAAACATGGGGCGGTAGTGCACGGGTTGCGGCGTGGGAATCGAGGCGTTCGGGTCGCCCATGGCGGCCATGGCGATCAAGCCACCTTTTAGGATGCAAAAGGGCTTCACGCCAAAGAAGGCGGGCTTCCAAATGACGATATCAGCCCATTTGCCCACTTCAATGCTGCCCACCTCGTGGCTGATGCCGTGCGCAATCGCGGGGTTGATGGTGTATTTGGCGATATAGCGCTTGACGCGGAAGTTGTCGTGGCGTGCGGTGTCGCCTTGCAAGGCACCGCGCTGCTGCTTCATCTTGTGCGCGGTTTGCCAGGTGCGCAGAATCACTTCACCCACACGGCCCATGGCCTGACTGTCCGAACTGAACATGCTGATGGCGCCGATGTCGTGCAGGATGTCTTCGGCGGCAATGGTTTCCTTGCGGATGCGGCTTTCGGCAAAGGCCAAGTCCTCGGCAATGCTGGCGTCCAGGTGGTGGCAGACCATCAACATATCGACGTGTTCATCGAGCGTGTTGATGGTGTAGGGGCGCGTGGGGTTGGTCGACGAGGGCAGCACATTGGCTTCACCCACCACTTTCAGAATGTCTGGTGCATGGCCACCGCCCGCACCTTCGGTGTGGAAGGTGTGGATGGTACGGCCCTTGAAGGCGGCCACGGTGTCTTCCACAAAACCCGATTCATTGAGTGTGTCGGTATGAATCGCGACTTGCGTATCGGTTGCTTCGGCCACGCTCAGGCAGTTGTCGATGGCGGCGGGTGTGCTGCCCCAGTCTTCGTGCAGTTTCAGGCCGATCGCGCCGGCGTTGATTTGCTCGTGCAGGCCTGCAGGTAAAGCCGCATTGCCCTTGCCCAGAAAACCCAGATTCATGGGGAAGGCATCGGCGGCTTGCAACATGCGCTCCATATTCCAAGGGCCAGGCGTGCAGGTGGTGGCAAAGGTGCCGGTCGCTGGCCCCGTGCCACCGCCAATCATGGTGGTCACGCCGCTGGTAAGGGCCTCTTCAATCTGCTGCGGTGCGATGAAGTGAATGTGCGTGTCGATGCCGCCTGCGGTGACGATGTTGCCCTCGCACGAAATGATTTCCGTGCCGGGGCCAATGATGATGTCCACGCCCGGCTGCGTGTCGGGGTTACCCGCCTTGCCAATGGCGGCAATGCGGCCGTTCTTGAGGCCAATGTCGGCCTTGACAATGCCCCAGTGGTCCACGATCAGCGCATTGGTCAGCACCGTGTCCATGGCCCCTTGCTCGCGACTGCGCTGGCTTTGTGCCATGCCATCGCGAATGGTCTTGCCGCCGCCAAATTTCACTTCCTCGCCATAGCCACCGGCAGCCAGCGTGAAGTCTTTTTCAACTTCGATCAGCAAGTCGGTATCGGCCAGGCGCACACGGTCACCCAAAGTAGGGCCGAAGGTTTCGGCATAGGCGCGTTTGTCCATCGTGGCCATTACAAATCTCCTTGAATCAGGCCGCGAAAGCCGAAGGCCTTGCGGTCACCGGCCATATCAATCAGCTCCACCGTGCGTTGCTGCCCCGGTTCAAAGCGCACTGCCATACCGCTGGCAATGTTCAGGCGCTTGCCGTGGGCGGCGTCACGGTCAAACTCCAGCCCTGCATTGGTTTCTGCAAAGTGGTAGTGCGAGCCAACTTGTATCGGGCGGTCGCTGGCGTTTTTCACCACCAGCGTGATGACGTCGCGACCGGGGTTGAGGACGTGTACGCCTTCATCGACCAGGATTTCTCCGGGGATCATGGGCAGCCCTTTCTCTTTAAGCCAGACGGGTCAGCATGAAAGCGCCCAAGGCGGCGGTGAAGCCTCCGGCGACCTTGGCAATCATTTGGTAACGCTGCATTACTGCATGGCCGACCAGCATGCCGACCCCATGCAAAATGGCTGAACCAGCCGCCATGCCAACGATGACACCCGCTGCTGCGCCGAACGATTCTTCAAACAGCTCATAACCATGGGCTGCGCCATGGAAGAAGGCAAACACGCCAGCCAGGCCTGCAGCTGCCCCTACAGCCATCTTTTGCTGCACCATGACCAACAGGCCCAGCACCAGCACGGAAGCGGCAATCATGGGCTCAATGGCCGGCACATGCAGGCCGGCAAAACCTGCCAGGCAACCCGCAATCAGCAAGGCCACAAAGGCTGCCGGGGCTGTCCACGCCTTGGCGGTTTTGTTGAATGCCAAGGCACTCCATGCGCCAACCGCCAGCATGGCGGCCAAGTGGTCAGCCCCACCAAAGGGGTGGGCGATGGCGTGCGTCAGGCTATCCAAAAAATTGTGGTGACCACCACCGTCCGTTCCCACGTGGGCCAGGGCAGAAAGAGGCAGGGCGGCAGCGATGGAAGCAACAGAGGCAGAGATGAGGTGTTTGTGTTTCATGGCTGTGAGCGCAGGTAGGTAAAGGCTAAAGGCCAAAAGGCCTGAATTTTTGGAAGAACTCAAACGATGGGTTCGTGCACGGTGACCAATTTCGTTCCATCAGGGAAAGTAGCTTCGATCTGGATGTCGGGGATCATTTCGGCAATGCCTTCCATCACATCGTCTCGCGTCAGCACGGTGCGGCCTTCGCTCATCAGTTGGGCCACGGTCTTGCCGTCGCGTGCACCTTCCATGACAAAGGCGCTGATGAGGGCCACGGCTTCGGGGTAGTTCAGCTTCAGGCCTCGGGCTTTGCGGCGCTCAGCCAGCAGGGCGGCGGTGAAGAGGAGTAGCTTGTCTTTTTCGCGGGGGGTCAATTCCATCTCAATCCCTTTCAGCTCGTGCAGTCGGTCGTACCGAATGAACGCGAAGCGTGAATTTCATGTTCTTTCACTCAAACAGCTTGAGTGGGTGGGTGGAGGTGTCTCCATGCCATGCCTTGGGGCAGCAGTACCCATTGCGATACGTTCTGCAAAAGCCGTGCCAAGCGCTGTTGTGGTGCGTTGGTTTTCCTGTTTTGGTGCTTGGTATGAAGAAACAAGGGCTTGCTGCTGTGAATCTGGTGCAAGCCTGTTTGTTATTGGTGCGCTGCTATCTTTTTTTGCACCAATTTGGTGATATGGCAATGTGATTTTCAAAGTGGCACACCGCTTGCTTTGTGGCTTGCAAGCCAGTGGCTGAGCACTGGCGAACACATTCACTTAGCCCTTTGAGGAGCACCTTCCATGACCCAGCGTCGTTTCACTTTGAAGTCTTTGGCTGCGGCTGCAGCCGTTGCAGGTTTTGGTTTTACTGGTCTGGCCGCGCAAGCTGCTGACACCATCAAGGTGGGCGTGCTGCACGCACTGTCGGGCACCATGGCGATATCGGAAACGGCGCTCAAAGATATGGCACTGATGACCATTGAGGAGATCAATGCCAAGGGTGGCGTGCTGGGTAAAAAGCTGGAACCTGTGGTGATCGATACCGCTTCCAATTGGCCACTGGCTGCAGAAAAGGCCAAGCAGTTGATTAGCCAGGATAAGGTGGCGGTGACTTTTGGTTGCTGGACGTCGGTGTGCCGCAAGTCGGTGCTGCCGGTCTATGAGGAAGGGAACGCGCTGCTGTTCTACCCTGTGCAGTACGAAGGGGAGGAGCTCTCCAAAAACGTGTTCTACACCGGTGCTGCACCCAACCAGCAAGCCATTCCTGCCGTGGAATATCTGATGAGCGAAGATGGTGGGGAGGCCAAGCGCTGGGTGTTGCTGGGTACCGACTATGTCTACCCCCGTACGGCCAACAAGATTTTGCGCGCGTTCTTGAAGAGCAAGGGGGTGGCCGACAAGGACATCATGGAGGCCTATACGCCGTTTGGTCATAGTGATTACCAAACCATCGTGGCTGATATCAAGAAGTTCGCAGCCGCTGGCAAAACGGCAGTGGTCTCGACCATCAACGGTGACTCCAATGTGCCGTTCTACAAGGAACTGGGGAACGCAGGTTTGAAGGCTACCGATGTGCCTGTGGTGGCTTTCTCTGTGGGGGAGGAGGAGTTGCGCGGTTTGGATCCCAAACCGTTGGTAGGCCATTTGGCATCGTGGAACTACTTCATGAGCGTGAAGAATCCTACGAACGATGCGTGGATCAAGCAGTGGAGCGAGTACGCGAAGGCCAAAAACCTGCCCGGCCAATCCACCAAACCTTTGACCAACGACCCGATGGAAGCCACGTATGTTGGCATTCACATGTGGAAGCAGGCGGTGGAAAAGGCACAGTCGCTGGAGGTGGACAAGGTGATCGACGCCATGGCGGGGCAGACCTTCAAGGCGCCGAGTGGCTACACGTTGACGATGGATGCCAAGAATCATCACCTGCACAAGCCGGTGCTGATTGGCGAGATCAAGGCAGATGGCCAGTTTGATGTGGTGTGGCAAACCAAAGGTCCGATCAAGGCGCAGCCTTGGAGTCCGTTCATTGAAGGCAATGACAAGAAGAAGGACGAGCCAGAGAAGAAGTAAAGACAAAGACCGAAGCTGGCACAGCAGTTGCAAGGCTGTGTCAGAACCGGAATCTCTGTTGCAAGGGCCCGTCCGGAGAGACGGGCTTTTTGTTGATTGGACAGCTTATGTTTTTACCTCTCTTGCGCACCTTGCGGCCTTGGCTGGGTGCTGTGGTAGCAGCCACGGCCATGTGGCAGGTGCCCGCCCATGCGCTGACGGCTGAACAGGCCCTGGCCATGGCCAATGGCGACAACAGCAGCCGCATTGCGGCCATGCAGGAAGCTGTGGCTACAGGCGAAGCATCACGCGTAGCGCAGTATTTGAAGGCCATGCGCGATGGGCAAGTGCAGCATGGCGGGGGGAAAGCCTTCATTGTGCGTGATGGTGCGGCCATCGATCCGGTGACGGGTGCGTCTACGGTGTTGCCGGTGGATGTCGAAGATGCACGCAGCAACAACCGCATGCGGCGCGAAATCGGCAATGCTTTGGCGGAATTGAATTTGTGGGTAGGCACTGATAGCGAGCGTCTGGAGGCTGCGCGTGCCATGCTCAAAGGGGCCAATCCAGAGCGTCTGGCGACGTTGGAGAAAGCACTGGCCCAAGAAAAGAACGAAGCGGTTCGCACTGAGCTGGAGTTGGCACGCTCGGCCGCGCTGTTGAGCAGCAGCGATCCTGCGCAGCGCATCGCTGCGGCAAGCCAGTTGGCACAAAAAGCCACGCCAGCCACACGTTTGCTGCTCAATGAACAGCTCAGCCGAGAGCAGGATGAGAAGGTCAAAGTCGCCCTCAAGCGTGCCTTGGCAGAAGTGGCTGACAAGCTGGCCTGGGGCGAGCGTCTGGGTGTGGCGTTTACCGGTATCAGCCTGGGCTCCATCTTGCTGCTGGTGGCATTGGGGTTGGCGATTACCTATGGCCTGATGGGTGTGATCAATATGGCCCACGGTGAGCTGATGATGATTGGTGCCTACGCTACCTTTGTCGTGCAGGGCCTGTTTCGCAGCTATTTGCCCGAATTCTTTAACTGGTACTTGCTGGCTGCGGTTCCGGTGGCTTTTCTGGCCTCGGCTTTGGTCGGCGCCGTGATGGAACGCGGTGTGCTGCGCTTTCTCTACGGCCGCCCATTGGAAACGCTGTTGGCCACCTGGGGTATTAGCTTGGTGCTGATGCAGCTGGTGCGCTCCACCTTTGGTGCGCAAAACGTCGCGGTGGAAAACCCGGTGTGGATGAGTGGAGGGGTGCAGGTGCTCCCCAACCTGACCTTGCCATTCAATCGCTTGATCATCATCGTTTTTGCCTTTGCCGTGCTGGCTGGTGTGGCTTACATCATCGCCAGAACGCGCATGGGTTTGTTTGTGCGTGGCGTGACACAAAACCGTCCCATCGCTTCCTGCATGGGTGTGAACACGGCTCGGGTCGACACCATGGCCTTTGCGCTGGGCAGCGGCATCGCGGGTTTGGCTGGTTGTGCGTTGAGCCAAGTGGGGAACGTCGGCCCTGATCTGGGGCAGAGCTATATCGTGGACTCGTTCATGGTGGTGGTGCTCGGCGGCGTAGGCCAGCTGGCGGGCACGGTGTATGCCGCGCTGGGTTTGGGCATTCTCAACAAGTTCCTCGAAGGGTGGACCGGTGCGGTGCTGGCCAAGATTGCCGTGCTCATCTTCATCATTGCTTTCATCCAGAAGCGCCCACAGGGCATCTTTGCAATGAAAGGCCGCAGCGCGGAGGCATGACATGACAACGACAACATTGAAATCGAATGGGTTTGTGCCGGTGGAGTTGCCGGGGCGCAAACCGCTGCTGACCAAGGCGGGCTGGTCTGCCTTTATGGTGGCACTGATCGTGGTCTGTGCCTTGGCTCCCGTGCTCAACCTCTGGGTGCCTGAGGGCAATGTGTTTCACTTGTCTGACTACGCCGTGCGGCTGCTGGGCAAGATCATGTGCTTTGCCATTTGTGCGCTGGCCATGGACTTGATCTGGGGCTACACCGGCATATTGAGTCTGGGCCACGGCCTGTTCTTTGCGCTGGGTGGCTATGTGATGGGCATGTACCTGAGTCGTCAGTCTGCAGGGCAGGACGAGTTGCCTGCTTTCATGGTGTTTTTGGCGTGGAAGGAGTTGCCGTGGTTCTGGGCACTGTCCGACAGCTTTATTGCCACCTTTATCCTGATTTTTGCCGTGCCTGGCATCGTGGCCTTCGTGTTTGGCTGGTTCGCCTTCCGCTCGCGCATCAAAGGGGTGTACTTTTCCATCATCACGCAGGCGCTGACGTATGCGGCCATGCTGCTGTTCTTTCGCAATGAAACCGGCTTTGGTGGCAACAACGGGTTTACCGATTTCAAGCAAATCCTGGGCATGCCGTTGGCTACGCAGGAAATGCGCATGGCCTTGTTTGTCATCACCGGTTGCACATTGCTTGGCTTTTTCTTGCTGGCGCGCTGGCTGGTGCGCAGCAAGTTCGGCCGTGTGCTGCAGGCCATTCGTGATGCCGAGTCGCGCGTGATGTTCTCGGGCTATTCGCCGCTGCCCTACAAGCTGACCATCTGGGTCATCAGCGCCATGATGTGTGGTGTGGCCGGTGCCTTGTACGTGCCGCAGGTCGGCATCATCAACCCGGTGGAAATGTCGCCCGCCAGCTCGATTGAAATTGCGGTGTGGGCGGCTGTGGGGGGGCGTGGCAGCTTGATTGGTCCCATCGTCGGTGCATTTGCGGTCAACGGTGCCAAGAGTTGGCTCACAGTGGCAGCGCCTGAGTTCTGGTTGTATTTCCTCGGTGCGCTGTTTATCGCTGTGACGCTGTGGATGCCCCATGGCATCGTGGGCGTGGTGCGCAAGCTGCGTGGCAAAAAAATGGAGAAGAAAGCGGGAGGTGCGGCATGACGCCCGACCTGATGGAAGCGGGCGCAACCCGCATGCGTGCAGCGGCTGAGAAGGCCGCGCAAAACACCAACTCCGGCGGGCGCAGCGCCAGCATGGCGCGCATTGCCACACCGGGTGAGGTGGATGTGACCCATGGCCGCATCCTGTATCTGGAAGATGTGCATGTGAGCTTTGATGGCTTCAAGGCCATCAATGGCCTGAACCTTGATATTGCCCCCGGTGAGCTGCGCTGCATCATCGGCCCGAACGGCGCGGGCAAGACCACGATGATGGACATCATCACCGGCAAAACCCGACCCGACAAAGGCTCGGTGTTCTTTGGCAGCACCATCGACTTGCTACGGCATAACGAGCCTGAAATTGCCCAGCTGGGTATTGGTCGCAAGTTCCAAAAACCCACGGTGTTCGAGCAGTTGACGGTGTTTGAAAACCTTGAACTGGCGCTCAAAACGCACAAGGGCGTGAAGCACAGCATGTTCTTTCAGCTCGACAGTGCGCAAAAAGACCGGCTGGCCGAAATCCTGCACACCATCCATCTGGCGGGTGAAGTGAACCGCGAAGCCGGGGTGCTGAGCCACGGTCAAAAGCAATGGTTGGAAATCGGCATGCTGTTGATGCAGGAGCCCAAGTTGCTGCTGCTGGACGAGCCCGTGGCCGGCATGACCGATGACGAAACCGCGCGCACGGCTGAGCTGTTCCTCACGCTCAAGGGCAAGCACAGCCTGATGGTGGTGGAGCATGACATGAGCTTTATCAACACCATCAGCGAAAAGGTAACCGTGTTGTGTGATGGCAGTGTGCTGGCCGAAGGCACTCTGGCTCAGGTGCAAGCTGATGAGCGCGTCATCGAAGTGTATTTGGGGCGCTAAATAAATAAGAGCTGTCAACGCTTATACAGAAAGGTTTTTAAATATTTTTATATTGAAAAACCATATTTGGTGAGCGTTGGTAGCTATGAAGATTGAATAGTGGTTTCTCAAAAACGAGAGCTGCTTGCGCAGGCTAGATCTGCGCTGGAGGCTAAAAATGCTCAAAGTCAATAACTTGCACCAGTACTATGGCGGTTCACACATCTTGCGCGATGTGAGCGTGCAAGCCGAGCCTGGCAAAGTCACCGTGCTGCTGGGGCGCAATGGTGTGGGCAAGACCACGCTGCTCAAAAGCCTGATGGGCCTGGTGCCCATCAAAAGCGGCAGCATTGCATGGAACGGCAAGGCGATTGAAAAGCTCACTCCCTATGAGCGCGCCCGCGCAGGCATCGGCTTTGTGCCACAGGGGCGCGAGATTTTCGGGCGTCTGACGGTGGAAGAAAATCTGCGCATGGGCTTGGCCTACAAAAGCGGTAGCACGCCGATTCCTCCCGATTTGTATGAGCTATTCCCTGTGCTCAAGCAAATGCTGCACCGGCGTGGCGGTGACCTCTCTGGTGGGCAACAGCAGCAACTCGCGATTGCGCGTGCGCTCGCGCCTGCGCCGGGATTGCTGATTCTGGACGAACCTACCGAAGGCATCCAGCCCAGCATCATCAAAGACATTGGCCGCGTGATCCGCATGCTGGCTAAAGAGCGTGGCATGGCGGTGCTGCTGTGCGAGCAGTACTACGACTTTGCCGAGGAACTGGCCGATGAGTATCTGGTGATGGAGCGTGGGGAGGTTATCGCTTCGGGCCCAGGCGCTGAAATGCAGGAAAAGGAAATTCAGAAGCTGGTGGCGATTTGAGCCTTGTCTGGCAGGCAGGCACACCCAAATTGTGAAGCAGCGCTTGCACCTTGGCTGACGTGGTTTCTGCAGCTGGCGCGCTATGCTGGCAAACATGCTTTCACCGACAGGAGCGTGGACATGCCCAGTGCAACCTATGCCTTGATCCGCGAAGCCATTGTGCGCAAGCAGCAGGTGGCCGCCATCTACCAGGAACGTCTGCGCATCATGTGCTCCCATGCCATTGGTTACAAACATGGGCGTGAACAGGCGCTGTTTTTCCAGTTCAGCG
This sequence comes from Pseudomonadota bacterium, assembly GCA_023435325.1. Taxonomy (GTDB): domain Bacteria; phylum Pseudomonadota; class Gammaproteobacteria; order Burkholderiales; family Burkholderiaceae_C; genus Comamonas. Next base: position 15,796 of record JAEYRT010000130.1, read on the forward strand.
GCTATTCCAATTCAGGCGGAAAAATGACCGAACACCACCCGGAAAACTGGCGCTGCCTGCGGCTGGACGAGCTTACCGACGTTCTGGTGCGTGAAGGCCCCTGGTATACGGGGGCGTATAAGGGGGGGCCCTTGACTTGCATTGATGAGGTGGATGTGGTGCAAGGGCTGCAAGGTGGTGCTCAAGCCAAATAAGAAAGAAATATCAGCAGGCATGTGCATAAAAAGTCGGGAAAAGCTTTGCGGTTTTTTTATGTAGTTCTGCGACTTTGTAGCAACCTCGGGCGGGTCTTTCGCGAAACACCAGGGCCATAAGAAAAAGCCCGACCTTCCCAGGGCGGGCTCTCATTGAGGTGACGGCAAGGCGGTCAATTACTCGATGGTCAGTTCTGTCGTTTTATCCACTGGCTTTTTGCGAACCAAAGTCAGTGTCAGCACGCCCAGGTCGAGCTTGGCATTGGAAGCTGTGCTGTCGATGTCATGCGGCAGCTCCCAGCTGCGGCGCACCTGGCGGGGGGCATCTTCCGTGCTGTTCAGGTGGACCATGTTGTCTTCAATCCGCAGCTGCAGTTGTTCGCGGCGCAGGCCGGGAACATCCACTGAAAGGATGGTTGCCTCTTCATTGCTGGAGAAAGTGAAGTCACCCGTCACTTGCTGAGTGGCATTGGTGGCTGCCTGCATGAAGCGCTGCAAAGCGGCATCAGGGCGAGTCACGTGACGGATGATGGGGGTAGCGAGAAACATGCAAAAACTCCTTGTGATGAGCGGCGCTGTCCGCGCCTGGATGTTTCCTACATGTGCGCCTGCCAAGACTTTTCAAGTCATTTTTTTGCAGAATAAATTGCAGCAAATGCTCTTGAAAAAACGCCAACAGCCTTTATCGCGTGCGATGTGCTGTGACCGGGAAAAGAAAAAAGGGTGCTGCAGGCAGCACCCTAAACTCGCGACGGGAGTCACCCGCTGAGGAGACTTGTGGAGATGTTGGAAGATTTAAAACGCAGCGCTGTGGGCTGCCAAAACGGGGTTGCCCTGCAAGGCGGTGGAACTGCGCCCATCGGCTCCCACAGGTACGCTGCCGACCAAGGTGGAGCGGTAGAGCTGGCGGTCAAATTCCAGGGCAAAAATATCTTGCGGTGCTACGTGCGCGGTAGATCGGTTGTCCCAGAAGGCGATGGAGCCGGGCTCCCATTTAAAGCGCACGGTGAATTCGCTGCGCACCGCATGCTCCCACAGCAACTCCAGCAGCACGCGGCTTTCGCGGGTTCTCAGGCCGGTGATGGTTTTCAAGAAGCCGGGGCTGATGAACAAAATCTTCTCACCCGTTTCGGGGTGCAGCGTGATCAAGGGGTGTTCGCTGACCAAGGTGTTTTGTTGGATCAAGTCCAGATACTCCGCCGTGGGGTTGGCGCCTGCGGGCGGGCTAAAGC
>JAEYRT010000179.1 GCA_023435325.1 Pseudomonadota bacterium
CCGCTATGTGCTGGAAGCACTGAACGACAAGGGTTGGCTCATCGGTGGAGAAGGCTCCGGCCATCTGCTGGCACTGGACAAACAGACCACGGGTGATGGCCTGGTCAGCGCCTTGCAGGTCATGCAATGCTGTGTCCGCAACGGCAAGACGCTGGCGCAACAGCTGTCCGAGCTGACCTTGTTCCCCCAGACACTGATCAATGTACGCCTGGCGCCTGGCCAGGACTGGAAGCAGAACACACGGCTGACCCAGACCCAGGCGGACATCGAGCGCCAGTTGGGCGAGACAGGCCGTGTCCTGATTCGTGCCAGCGGCACCGAACCCTTGCTGCGCGTGATGGTGGAAGCACGCGATCCGGCGCTGGCCAACCGTCTGGCGCAGCAACTGGCCGACGCCGCCAAGGCAAGCTAAAAGCCGCATTGCCGCACCGCAAGCGTGCGGCAATGCTTGCATTTATCAGCCATCCCGCCACAATTGGTTTTGCACCAAAGTTGTGCAATGTTCTCGAGGCCCGGACAACACTGGTTGTCCGGGCTTTTCTCCGTGTAGGCCTCTGCCCTTCGCGTGAATGAACGCACTCTGACTGCCTGTATCACGACCAGTGACAGCCATGGCTGGGCCAGAGGTTCATACTCAACGCATACACACGGTTTGTTCCACACACCCGCTAGGAAGCATTTCATGGCCACTCAAAAGCCCGCTATTACCCTGTCTTCTCTGGACATGGATCGATTGGAAGCTCTTATGGACAAGCTTCCAGGCAATTTCCCCGGACTTCAGGCCCTGGAGGCCGAACTGGACCGCGCAGATGTACTCGATCCGCAGGAAATGCCTGCCAATGTGGTGACGATGAATTCCACCGTGCGCTTCACACTGCTTGAAAGCGGTAAAAGCCAGACGCTGACCCTGGTCTACCCCAAGGAAGCAGATGGCAGTCCCGACAAAGTGTCGGTGTTCGCACCCGTCGGCACCGCCCTGCTTGGACTTCGTGTGAATGATGTCTTTGAACTGCCCAGCCCCACTGGCAAGGCCGTGACGGTCAGGGTGGATGAAATCACCTACCAGCCCGAGAGCGCCGGCGAATTGCACCGCTAACCTGAAAATTGTGGCCTGGAATGTGCTCGGCATTAGCCCGTACTGGTGAACATCAGTAAATTCAGCAATTGCTGGAAAGCATGCATTCCTAGGCACAATGTCGGCATGACACAAAACACCCCACTTCCTCCACTGAACCGGCAGTTCGTTTCGCACTTTGGCGAAATGGGCAGCCGTTGGGGCATTAACCGCACCGTGGGCCAAATCTACGCACTGCTGTATCTGTCGCCGCGCGCGCTCAATGCAGAAGAGATTGCGGAAACGCTGGAGTTCTCTCGCTCCAACGTGAGCATGGGCTTGAAGGAATTGCAGTCATGGCGTCTGGTGAATTTGCGCCACCACGCTGGTGACCGCCGCGAATACTTTGAAGCGCCGCAAGACGTGTGGGAAATTTTCCGCCGTCTGGCTGAGGAGCGCCGCCGACGCGAGATCGAGCCCACGCAGTCCATGCTGCGCTCGGCCTTGTTGGAAGAAGCGTCCAGCGACGATGAACGTTATGCGCAGCAACGCATTCAGGAGATGAACGACCTCATCGAACGGCTGATGACTTGGTTCGATGACGTGCAGCGTCTCAAGCCCGAAACCGCCATGCAGTTGATGGGCATGGGTTCTGCCGTCACACGCGTGCTGGACTTCAAGGACCGCCTGCTGGGCGGCGACAAGAACAAGAGCAAAGACAGCGGCGAGGGTTGATCACTCCCGCCCTCCACTTTTTCAAGCCAGCATGCATGCTGGCTTTTTTTCATGATGCGATCTGCGCCCGGAAGGCCTGCAGGTAGGTGGCCACACGCTGTCGATGATCGCTGCCCAGACGCAACAGAATCTTCTGCCCCGCCGACAACGATTGCAGCCGCGCATCCGCAAATTCATAGCGTAGCCAGGGCTGCTGAGGGGCTACCTGACCTTGCACCTGCACCAGACGCAAAGCGATTGGCTCCTGCACCGGAGGTGTCTGCAGTAAGTGGTCGATCACGGCTACCAGCCGGTCATTGAAATACTTGCCGGGGTAGCCCAGATTCTCATAGGTTTGCTGCAGCACCGGGTAGGCCTGCCGGTACCACTGCGCGGCCTGCGTCGGGTCGATGCCGGTCACAAAGCCCACGACCGCGTCATAGCGTGTGCTGTTGCTGGCAGCGATGCGTTTGCCCTGCGCATCCTCTTCCAACACCATCTTTCCGCCCACGGGGGCGAGCGGCCACAGACGTGGTGCCGCGTGGCCGCGTGAGAGGTTATCAACAGTGGCCACGATGTGGTGGGCCAGGCCCGGTGTCACAACGAATTGCAGCGCCTGATTGCCCAGCCACTGCACCACCCACTGGTCCAGCGCTGCCGCATCGCTGCCATCCGCTGTGGAAGTTTCTGCCTCGGACAAGGGATGCAAAGGACCGTCCGTTGCTTGCGGCTCAGGCTCCGGAGAGGCCGGCTCTTCCGCTGGCGGCTGCGCGGGCTGCAATGGTTCGGAGCTTGCAGGCGGTGCAACTGCAGGTGCCGGTGCCGTCACGGGCGGTGCCTCGGTGGTGGCACGGTTTTTAGCAGCCCAGTGCTCACGGGCATACCAGCCACCATAACCGGCCGCCGCGATGCCCAGGGCAATCAACAACCACTTGGTGGTTCCGCCGCTGGCGCCCTGATCGGCACGCGTACGGTGCTTGGGAGGACGTAAATCTTGATCGGTCATGGCGCTCCTTTCTCAGCGTGCGGCGCAAACTTCTGCCACCTCTGGCCCCATCCTAGCGCGCATGGCGCTACAAAAAAACCCGCAGCCTTCAAGGTTGCGGGTTTCTGACCACTTTGGGACAGGTGGGTTGCAGGCCTTAATCCTTGGCGCCTTGGCGCAGTTGCTTGCGCGTGGCCTCGTCATCCATCAGCTCAAACCACATGGCATTGAGCACGGCGAATGCTGCCGCCAGAGGCAAACCCAGAATCCAAGCGAAGTACCACATTGCGACTTCCTTTCAATAAAAAATTTTGATAGCTGCTTGCGCTTGTATTTCGCCAACTTCCAATATGAAAGTATTTGAAACCCCTATAAACAAAGCGTAAACAGCTCCTTTTTTTTAATAAGCGTGCCCCTTGCCGCTTTCGATCTCATCGGCCTGCACCTTGCCACGCATGATGTGGAACACCCAGCTGGTGTACGCCAGGATGATGGGCATAAAGATCACCGTGCACACCAGCATGATGAACAGCGTCAGGTGGCTGGACGAGGCGTCCCACACCATCAGGCTGAACTGCGGATTCACGGTCGAAGGCAGGATGAAGGGAAACATGGACACGCCCACGCTCAGCACGATGCCGGCAATCGCCAGGCCGCTGCTCATCAGGCCCAGCCACTCACGGCGCAGCTTCATGCCAAGGGCTGCCAGCAAAGGCATGCACACGCCCAGCGCAGGCACGATCCACAGGAGCGGCTGCTTGGCGTAATTGGCCAACCAGGCACCTTGCCCCACGGCCGCCGACTTGAGCATGGGGTTGGAAGGGCCGGTGGTGCTCATGGCCTCGGTCAGCACAAAGCCACTCAAATTGGCCAGCCACACACCAGCAACGGCGTACAGCACAGCCGTCAGCAGCGCAGCCACCACGCCCCAGCGGGTCGCACGGGCCTGCACCGCGCCTTCGGTCTTGAACACCAGCCAGGCTGCACCGTGCATGAGCAGCATGGTGAGCGACACCAGACCGCACAGCAGTGCAAACGGCGAGAACAGGTCGAAGAACGAGCCATCCCAGAAAATGCGCATGTCGTCCGCCAGACGGAAAGGCACACCCAGCAGCACATTGCCCATGGCCACGCCAAACACCAGGGCGGCGCCCCAGCCCGACAGGGTCAGCATCCAGTCCCAGCTGTTGCGCCACACGGCACTTTCCTTTTTGCTGCGGAACTTGAAGGCCACCGGGCGCACGATCAGGCACACCAGCACGGCAAACATGGCCAGGTAAAAGCCCGAGAACGAGATTGCGTACAGCTGGGGCCAGGCGGCAAAAATGGCACCACCGCCCAGGATCAGCCAAACCTGGTTGCCTTCCCAGATGGGGCCGATGGTGTTGATGACCACGCGGCGTTCCACATCGGTCTTGCCCGTGGCACGCAGCAAGGCGGCAGCGCCCAGGTCAAAGCCATCGGTAACGGCAAAGCCGACCAGCAAGATGCCCAGCAGCAGCCACCAGATGACGCGCAGGACGTCGTAGCTCATGAGTTCATGCAAGATCATGTGTGACTC
>JAEYRT010000213.1 GCA_023435325.1 Pseudomonadota bacterium
CCCCAGCATGCCTGCGCATATTGTTTCGCTCATGGAATGCGTGCGCATGGGCGCCGACGTGGGCGCTTGCGGTGCTGCAGCCTTCACCGGCAACGAGGTGATTGCCCACGATATCGCCCAAGACCCGAACTGGTGCGGCGCCGCGCCCATATTTGTGGCGGCAAACTTGCATGCCTGCTGGTCCAGCCCCATCAAGAACCACGAAGGCAAGGTGGTTGGCACCCTGGCGCTGTACTTTGACAGCCAGCGCACGCCCAATGAATTGCACCGGCAGGTGGTGCTGGCCTGCTTGCACCTGTGTGCCCTGGCCATGGAGCGCGACGCCACCAAGCAACGCATCCGCCAGCTGGCCTATTACGACACGCTCACCCGCTTGCCCAACCGCACGATGTTCAATGAGTGCGCCCAGCAGTCCCTGCACGCCATCCGCGGGCACAAAGGTTTGCTGTTCTTTCTGGACCTCGACCGTTTCAAGCTGTGGAACGACAGTCTGGGCCATGCGGCTGGCGATGCGCTGCTTCGCGAGATTGCCAGACGCCTGGGCGAATGCACGCGGCCTGATGACGTGATCGGCCGCATCTCCAGCGATGAATTTGCCGTGTTGATGCCCCACTGCGCAGCCCAGCAGATTCCCGAGTTGGCGCAGCGCATGCTGGAAGCAATTGCCGAACCCTTCGCGATTAACGGCATCACGACCACACCCAATGCCTGCATCGGTGTTTGCGTCTTTCCGGAAGACGGCACGGACGTGGAAACCCTGCTGCGTCATGCAGACCAGGCCATGTACGCAGCCAAAAGCCAGGGATCGCAGCAATGGGAGCGCTATCAGCCAGAGATGGGCAAGATCAGCCAGGAACGCGCCGAGCTGGAGCGTTCCTTACGGCAGGCCCTGCTCAACAATAGTTTGCAGCTGCACTATCAGCCACAGGTGAGCAATGCGCCCAATCACCAGCTGTATGGCCTGGAGGCCCTGACGCGCTGGCACCACCCTGAATGGGGCTGGGTACCACCCAACCGCTTCATCGCGGCGGCAGAAGACTCCGGGCTGATCCATGCCCTGACTGCCTGGCTGATGGATACAGCCTGCGCGCAACTGGCCCAGTGGCGCGGTCAGGGGCTGCACATCCCGCATGTGTCCATCAATCTCTCCACCGACAATTTCCATAGCCCCGAGTTTGCAAAGCAGGTGCGCGATACCTTGCGCAAGCACCAGCTCCAGCCATACGATCTGATGCTGGAGATCACGGAAAGCGTGATGCTGGACAGCAGCCCCGCCACCGTCGCCAACCTCGAGGCGCTACATGCGATGGGGATGCGCCTGGCCATGGACGACTTTGGCACCGGCTACTCCAGCCTGAGTTACCTGCATCGCCTCCCCATCTCGGAACTCAAGCTCGACAAGAGCTTCGTGCAGGATGTAGGCAGCAGTCCCGCTGCCAGCGCCTTGACGCGCTCCGTGCTCAATATCGCCACCAACCTCCACATGACGGTGGTGGCAGAAGGCGTGGAGACCCAGGAGCAGGCGCAATGGTTGCACGATCATGGGTGCCCGGTCCTGCAGGGCTACCTGTTTGCCAAACCCATGCCCAGTACAGAAGTTGCTTTGTGGGTGGAGCAGCACATGGCCCCAGTCCAGCTGTGAATGCCAAAGGCATGCAAAAAAGGCTTCCGCAGGGAAGCCTTTTTATTGCAGCCAGGGTGTGGCGTGGCGCTGCGTCGTGGTGTTGCGCTGCAGCGACCACCGCGATTTATGACGTTTGTTTGGGCGCTTCGTCGCTGGCTTCCTGTTCGGGCCAGTCACGAATATAGGCCTTGAGCAGTTTGTTCTCGAAGTTCTGGCTGTCCACCACGGCCTTAGCCACGTCGTACAGGCTGACCACGCCGGTGAGCATGCGCTTGTCCATCACCGGCATATAGCGTGCGTGGTGGTCCAGAATCATGCGGCGCACTTCATCCAGCTCGGTTTCAGAGGTGCAGGTCAGAGGCGCATCGTCCATCACCGAGCGCACGCGCGTGGCACCCAGGCTGCCGCCGTTCTTGGCAATCGCCTGAATGACTTCACGGAAAGTCAGGATGCCCACTACATCGCCATGCTCGACGACGATGAGCGAGCCGATGTCTTTTTCAGCCATGGTTGTCACGGCGTCTGCCAATGCATCGTCGGCCTGCGCCACGTACAAGCTGCGGCCCTTCAGGGCAAGGATGTCGCTCACTTTCATTCGGTGTATCTCCCCAATCTGGTCACCACAGACTCCGTGGCACCTTGTTGCGCAATATAGCCCACAAGCAGCGTGCCGCGGTTTTCCAGTGCGACACAAACCGCATGGCTTTTCGAAAAAGCCAAAACCATAGCATTCATCGCTTGTCATGCCTTGATTTCAATAATAAATATATCTTAAAACCTTGTCATACAAGCGCTTACAGCTCTACTTTTCGATAGTCACGACCCATGCATCACCGGCAGTGCGTCACCTAGGGTGCTGACCATTTGCATGCACTGTGCCAGCATGTGCGGGATTGACGACACCACAATATGGAGACTTTCTTATGCCCGGCTACAGTGATCCCGGCTTTGACACCCTGAGCCTGCACGCAGGCGCGCAGCCCGACCCTGCCACCGGCGCGCGCGCCGTGCCGATCCACCTGACCACTTCGTTTGTGTTTGACAGCAGCGACCATGCCGCCGCACTGTTCAATCTGGAGCGCCCGGGACACGTCTACAGCCGCATCAGCAACCCCACGAATGCCGTGCTGGAGCAACGTGTTTCGGCCCTGGAAGGGGGCGTGGGCGCGATTGCCGTGGCCAGCGGTCAGGCGGCGCTGCATCTGTCCATTGCCACGCTGATGGGTGCGGGCAGCCATATTGTGGCCAGCACGGCGCTGTATGGGGGCAGCCAGAACCTGCTGCACTACACCATGCGCCGCTTTGGCATTGAGACCACGTTTGTCAAACCCGGCGACATCGATGGCTGGCGCGCAGCCGTGCGCCCCAACACCAAGCTGTTCTTCGGCGAGACCGTAGGCAATCCGGGCCTGGATGTGCTGGACATTCCCACTGTGTCAGCCATTGCACACGAGGCCGGCGTGCCGCTGCTGGTGGACTCCACGCTCACCTCGCCCTGGCTCATCAAGCCCTTCGAGCACGGTGCGGACATCGTGTACCACTCGGCCACCAAGTTCCTGTCGGGCCACGGCACGGTCATTGGTGGCATCGTCGTGGATGGAGGCCGTTTCGACTGGGACAAATCCGGCAAATTCCCCGAGTTGACCGAGCCGTACGACGGATTTCACAACATGGTGTTCACCGAAGAAAGTACTGTGGGCGCCTTTTTGCTGCGTGCACGCCGCGAAGGTCTGCGGGACTTTGGCGCCTGCATGAGCCCGCACAGCGCCTGGCTCATCCTGCAAGGTATTGAAACCCTGCCGCTGCGCATGGAACGCCACATGCGCAACACCGAAAAAGTGGTGCAGTTCCTGGCCAGTCACCCGCTGGTCAGCCGGGTCGGCCACCCCATGCTGGAGTCACACCCATCGCACGCGCTTGCGCAAAAGCTGCTGCCACGCGGCGCAGGCTCGGTGTTCAGCTTTGATATCGCGGGCAACCGCAACCAGGGCAAGAAGTTCATCGAAACGCTCAAGGTCTTCAGTCACCTGGCCAACGTGGGTGACTGCCGCAGCCTGGTCATCCACCCGGCCAGCACCACGCACTTCCGCATGAGCGATGAGGCCCTGACGCAAGCTGGCATTGGCCAGGGCACGATTCGCCTGTCGATTGGCCTGGAAGATGCGGACGATCTGATCGACGACCTCAAACGCGCACTCAAGGCCGCAGAAAAAGCCGCATAAGCACCACGGGGAGACACGAGCATGAACATCAACGTCCAAGGCCACCACATCTACGCCTACACCGGCGGCAAAGCTTTTGATGCCGCCAAACCCACGGCCATTCTGATCCACGGTGTGTTGTGCGACCACAGCGTCTGGGCACTGCAAAGCCGATATCTGGCCAACCAGGGCTGGAATGTGCTGGCCATCGACCTGCCCGGCCATTGCCGCAGCGAGGGCGCTGCGCCCGAGAGCGTGGAAACCGCCGCAGCTTTCATTGCCCAGTTGATGGAGGCCCAGGGGCTGCAGAAAGCTGCGCTCATCGGTCACAGCTGGGGCAGCCTGATTGCGCTGGAGGCTGCCGCGCAGCTGGGCGAACGCATCAGCCACCTGGCCCTGGTGGGCACGGCCTTCCCCATGAAGGTTTCGCCCGCGCTGCTGGAGAGTGCGCTGCACACACCGGACAAGGCCATCACCATGATCAACACCTTCTCGCGTGCAACGCTCTCGCCGCCCAATGGTGCGGGCAGCTGGGTGTTTGGTGCAGGCATGGCGCTGGGACAGCGCGTGCTGGCCAGCAACCGCGAAACCAACTTGCTCTACACAGGTTTCAAGGCCTGCGACAGCTATGCCACTGGCTTGCAAGCCATTGCCGACGTGCAATGCCCCATCCTGTTTGCCCTGGGCCAGCAGGACCAGATGACACCACCCAAAGCTGCACAGGGCCTGGTGCAGGCAGCCAAGGCTGCTGGCAAACAGGTGCAAGTGGTGATGCTGCCCATGGGCCACAACCAGATGACCGAATCGCCGGACGAAACACTGTTCGCACTGCGGGATTTTCTGCAGGCATAAAACAAACGTGTGGGGTGCTGCCAGTGCGGCGCCTTCCTGGCATGAAAAACGGGCTGAAACCAGCCCGTTTTCTTTTCAATACCGGCGTGGACTGCGATAGCGATCGGCCCTATCAGGCACCGCGGCGCTTGTTGCCGTACAAGCCGTCGATCTCCGAGGCAAAACGCTCCATGATCTGCTTGCGCTTGACCTTCATGGTGGGGGTGAGCAACTGGTTTTCCACACTCCAGGGCTCGGTGGTCAGCAGCAGTGCGCGAGGTTGTGCGTAGCTGGGAAAGTCCGTGCTCAGCGCCTGCAAACGCTGGAGCACGGCTTGTACCACCGCAGGCTGGCGCAAGGTGTCGGGGTTGCCAGCATCCCACCCGTTTTCTGCAGCGAACAGTGTCCAGTTTTCCTCGTTGAGCACGGCAATCGCGCTGATATAAGCGCGGTCATCACCCAGCACCATGACTTGATCCAGCAGCGGATCGGCCAGCAGCGACAGCTCCAGATCCGCAGGCGAAATCTTCTCGCCCGTGGAAGTGACAATGATTTCCTTCAGGCGCCCCATCAGGCGGATACGACCCTTGACCAGCTCGGCCTGGTCGCCAGTGCGCAGCCAGCCGTCCGCGGTAAAGACAGCCGCGGTCTCTTCCGGGCGCTTCCAGTAGCCCTTCATCACGATGGGGCCACGCACCTGCAGCTCACGCTGCTCACCGATACGGACTTCCACGCAAGGCAGAGGGGCGCCGACCGTGGCCGGATCATTGCTGTCAGGCGTCACCACCGAGATCACGGGCGTGGTTTCCGTCATGCCGTAACCCTGCAGCAAGGTGACATCCAGCGCCAAGAACATCTTGGCCGTGCTGTGCGGAATCGCGGCACCGCCGGTGATGGCCATGCGCACACAGCCGCCGAACAGGCTCGCGATCTGCTGCGAAATGGCCGCGTGCGCAGCTGGTTGGGGCGCGCCGATCAGCGCGGCATCGTGCTTGTGCAAATCAGTGATGTCCTGGTGCGCACAGAAGTTGGCCCAGCCCCATTCCACCGCTGCTTCAAAGGCCTTGCGTTCCGCCTCGGGGCCTGCCAATACTTTTTCCATGACCTTGGCATGGGCGCGCTCATAAATGCGGGGCACGCACACCAAGATGGTGGGCTTTTCCGTCTGCATGTCCTGCATCAGCAGCGCTGCGGAGCGCGCATAGGCCGTGCTCGCGCCACAAGCAATGGCCAAGTAATAGCCCACGGTACGCTCAAAGGTGTGCGACAGCGGCAGGAATGACAAGAAACGGTCATTCTCATTGGGGTGCAGGCGCTCCACAAAAGCCTTCACATCCGCCATGACGTTGGAGTGCATCAGCATCACGCCCTTGGGTTTGCCCGTCGTCCCCGAGGTGTAGACAATGGCCGCCACATCCGACGCTGCAGGCAGCGCAGGTGCGGGCGCATGCGCCAGTGCCTGCCCTTCTTGCAGCCATTCGTTCAGCGAGAGAATGCGGGGCTGTCCGGCTTGCTGGGCAACAGGCTCGCTCATGTCGACCACCACCACGGTCCGCAGTGTCGCCATGGGGTATTCCGTGGCACGCAAACGCTCCCACTGCCCCAGGGAAGACAGCACCAGCAGGCTGACTTCGGCATTGTCGAAAATATAGGCAATGCTGGCCGGGTTGTCGGTGGTATGCACGGGCACCGAGATCGCACCCATTTGCAGCGCGGCCTGGTCCATGCACATGGCATGAATGCTGTTGGGCAACCAGATCCCGACGCGATCGCCATGGGCCAACCCGCTGCACTGCAACGCGCAACGGAAATTCATCACCGCTTTTCCGGCTTCGTCCCACGACAGCTGCTTCCAGGGCAGGTCTTTGCCAGCAAACTCACGGTAGGCCGTCAGCGAAGGGGTGGCAGCCACACGCGCTTGCAGCATGTGGGCCAAAGTTGGCTGCAGCCAAGGTGGGGAGACAGAGGCGCTCATAAGCAATCATTAAAAAATAAATGCACCAGTACGCAGCCTGAAACTGCATGCTGGTGCGGTTGGTCGGGTGGGAAGCATCGTCCTCCAGCGGTACCGGAGGCGGTGGGTCAGCCTGTCATCCGAAGCGGTCAGGACAGCTGGCCGGATTCTGAGCCACATAGCTCATCCTGAAAAACCCTGCAGACCGAGATGTAGGTGCACACTCAAGGTTTTTCAACTCCTTTTTAAGGAGCATCAAGTGCTTATTCCATAAAGGAAAGAAGCTTAAAACACCTATATTTTACCGTGCTCTTCACAAGGCCGCCGTCTGGTCCTCGGAGCTGCCACCGGGCGTGAACTGTGGCAGTTGCGGTAAAGCATCGCGCAACAGACAGCTCTCCCAGCCTGCGCTGCGCCACAGGGCATCTGTGCTGGGGGTGTGGGTCAGCATCATGTGCTCCAGCAGGGGCGTCAGCAAGGTGGTGTCCGGATCGGCCAGCAGCACATAGCGCGGCTCTCCCTCTTCCAAGTAGGCCGTGCCTGTATCCGGCATGGCACCCACCCAGCGGATGGTGGTCAGTGCGCTCAATGCGGGCTCCAGCTGCAGACGGTCTACGCGCAGGCGCTTGGCCAGGGCCATGGAGGGCAACCCGCGCTGACTTTCGCTGCGCAAGGGTGCGAGCACGGCGATCGTCTCCAGCGCCAGTTCCAGCTTCCATCCAGGGTGACGCACATCGCGGCTGGTGCCCACCATCAGACTGGGCAGATAGGCCGCCACCACGGCTCCGAGCAAAAAGATCACCCAGCAGGTATAGACCCAGATGAGAAAAATAGGCAGCGTGGCAAACGTGCCGTAAATGGCCGAGTAGGTAGGCACGGTGGACAGATACAGTCCCAGCACATTCTTGGCAATCGCCATGCCTGCGGCAACAAACAGCCCCCCAGCCCAGGCGTGGCGCCACTTCACCGGCGTATTGGGCACAAAGTGGTACAGCGCTGCCATGGCGGCAGACAGCAGCAGAAATTCCAGAGAGTTGAAGCCGATCTGCAGACCTTCGGGCAGGCCTGCCACCAGCCCCCGGGAGGCAGACAGCACGTACGACGTGGTGGCAATACTCAGGCCCATGAGTAGTGGGCCAAAGGTAATCACCCCCCAGTAAATCAGCAGGCGCTGCCCCAGCGGGCGCATGCGCTGCACGCGCCAGATGCGGTTGAGCGTTTTGTCCATGGTCAGGATCAGGCTGATCACGGTCACCAGCAAAAACGCCAGACCCACAATGCCAAGCTGGCTGGCCTTGCTGGAAAACTGCAGCAGATAGTCCATCACCTGCTCGGCAATCTCCACCGGAATCAGGCGCTCCACCACCCAGCGCTGCAAGGTGTCTTGCAGCCGCCCGAAACTTGGAAACGCCGTGAACACCGACAGCAGCACGGTGAAGAAAGGCACCAGGGCCAGCAGCGTCGTGAACGTCAGGCTGCTGGCCGTCAGACCCAGCTGATCTTCACTGAAGCGCGTTCTGAGCGTCTGCAAAGTATTGCCCCAGGGAAAAACTTTGAGTGCTTGCAGCAATTGGCGGGCGCGCTGGCGCAAACGGTGGAAGGTCAGTGGCATGGCCGTATGATGCCATCCCGATGAACTCCGCAACCAACAACCTTCCTGGCAGCGACGTGGCTGCCACCCGCTGGCTGGCCGTGGGCAGCCTGCTTGGCCTGATTGTGCTGTGCGTGGCCTGGGAACTGTGGCTGGCACCACTGCGCCCCCAAGGCTCCTGGCTGGTGCTCAAGGCCTTGCCGCTGTGCATTCCGCTGGCGGGTTTGCTCAAGCACCGCATGTATACCTACCGCTGGGTGAGCCTGGTGGTGTGGCTGTATTTCATCGAAGGTGTGGTGCGTGCCTGGAGCGACCCTGCCCCCAGCAGCTACCTGGCCATGGTGGAAATTGCCCTGTGCCTGATGCTGTTTGTGGCCTGTGCCCTGCATGTGCGTCTGCGCCTGAAAGCCGCCAGAAACCAGCAAATCGCACCCGCATCTTCTGCCTGAACTGCCTTATTTTTTTGACGGAAAACCACCATGAGCGAGACATTGCTGGCCCGATTGCGCGAGATCACGGGCGCGGCCCATGTACTGACTGAGGGCGACCTGAGCGCCTATGAACAAGACTGGCGCAAACGCGTGCGTGGCAAGGCGCTGGCCGTGGTGCGCCCCGGCAGCACCCAGGAAGTGGCAGCCGTCGTGCAGGCCTGCGCTGCAGCGCAGATCAGCATCGTCCCTCAAGGGGGCAACACCGGACTGTCCGTGGGTTCCACGCCAGACCATACCGGCCAGCAAGTCGTGTTGAGTCTGCAGCGCATGAATGCCGTGCGCCAGCTGGATGCAGACAACCTGACCGTCACCGTGGAGGCGGGCGTTGTGCTGCAAAATCTGCAAGCAACTGCAGCGCAAGCCGGTTTTCTGTTCCCCCTGTCACTGGCCGCCGAAGGCAGCTGCACCATTGGCGGTAATCTGGGCACCAACGCCGGCGGCACACAGGTGCTGCGCTATGGCAACACACGCGAGCTGTGTCTGGGCCTGGAGGTGGTGACCCCCCAAGGTGAAATCTGGGATGGCCTGGCAGGCTTGCGCAAGGACAACACCGGCTATGACTTGCGCGACCTTTTCATTGGCAGTGAAGGCACACTGGGCATCATCACTGCTGCCACCATGAAGCTGTTTCCGCAACCTGCCGCGCAGTTGACCGCTTTTGCCGCTGTCCCCAGCATGGAAGCCGCCGTGCGGTTGCTAGGTCTGGCACACCAGCATTTGGCGGCAGGCCTGACTGGTTTTGAAGTCATGGGCCAGTTTGCCTTGTCACTGGTGGTCAAGCACATGCCCCAGCTGCGTGTACCGTTTGCCAACATGGATGATGCGCCCTATTGCGTGCTGCTCGAAAACTCGGACAGCGAGTCCGAAGCCCACGCCCGCGCACGCTTCGAACACTTGCTGGAGCTGGCCCTGGAAGACGGTTGCGTGCTTGATGCCGTGGTGGCCGAAAGCATGGCCCAGGCGCACGAGCTATGGCACATCCGTGAAAGCATTCCACTGGCCCAGGCCGAGGAAGGCCTGAACATCAAGCACGATATCTCCATCCAGGCCTCCAAGATTCCCGCCTTTGTGGCCCATACCGATGCGCTGCTGCAGCGCGCAATCCCCGGGGTGCGGCTGGTGAATTTCGGCCACTTGGGCGATGGCAATCTGCACTACAACGTGCAAGTGCCCGAAGGCCAGGACGGCAAGGCCTTTCTTGAAGAAAAAGAAGGCATGGTGAATGAACTCGTCTACGACGCCGTGGCACAGTTTGGCGGCTCTTTCTCGGCCGAGCACGGCGTGGGGGCGCTCAAGGCCGACAAGCTGGAGCGCTACAAATCACCAGTGGCGTTGTCCATGATGCGCGCCATCAAGCAGGCGCTGGACCCGCAAGGCATTCTCAATCCCGGTTGCGTGCTGAAGGTGTGAATGGGCATGGCCAGCGCCACATCGCCATGTGGTGCTGGTCGCTGGGGGCTGGCGCTGTGGGCCTGCACCCCCTGTCTGCCTTTGGCCTGCAGCGCGGCCATCTTAGCCCTTGGCGGGCATTTTGTGGTTGTCGAGCATGGTCTGCACCTCTTTGGGCCAGGGCACATTCGCATGCATAGGGTCCAGATATTCGCTGACCTGGCCCTCATGCAGCATCCACACGCGGACTGCATTCTTCGTCGCATCGACCACCACGGCAGCCGCTTCCTTGCCGCCTTCATGGGGACGGTTACCGGTGATGAACCACAGACCATCCTCTTCGGTCAGCGGCCCTACCGTGCGCATATTGCCCAGCAAGGTGGAATAGTTTTTACCCAGCATGTGCTTGAGGCGCTCGGCCAGTACCCCTTGCTCCAGAAAACTCATATTGCTGTCACTGGGATAGGTGCCGACATATTGTCTGAGAGCCCCCAGGGGAGAGGCATCTGTCGTCGGTGTGGCCGTGCTGGGCAGGCTCTCGGCTTTTTCAGCACTTTGGGCCACCAACGCCGCATCGCCGCCCAGACCTTGAACGGCATCCGTGGTGGCAGGAGGAAGTCTGGCAGCCGACGAAGCTGCCTGCAGCGCCGCTTTGGGAGCCGGCGGTGCAGGCTCACAGGCCGCCAGCACCCCCACCACCGTCATCAGAACCACGGTGTGCCAGGGACTGAGCAAGGATTTTTTCATGGGTTTTCCTCCGCAAACGTTGGTGCCCAAACGCTGGAATCTGCACACGCTTTCAGGCATGGAATGCTGGAATTTTCAAAATAAAGCACCGGACTGTCTGTCCGCCAAAACCGCATTCCCTGGCCCACGAGCAGCCTTGGACGAGCATGGCACAATGCCTTGCTGACCGCCCCTGCCCATCGGGCGGTTTCGTTTTTGCAGAGAGATTCAAGCCCATGACTTCCCCCACAGACCGCCCTGTCCGTTCGCAATACGAAGACTTCATGCGCCATGTGTACGAGCATGGCGTGAGCAAGGGTGACCGCACTGGCACCGGCACGCGCAGCGTGTTCGGCCACCAGATGCGCTTTGACCTGTCCGAAGGTTTTCCGCTGGTGACCACCAAGAAGGTGCACCTTAAATCCATCATTTTGGAACTGCTGTGGTTCCTGCGTGGCGACAGCAACGTGAAGTGGCTGCAAGAGCGCGGCTGCACCATCTGGGACGAATGGGCGCGTGAAGACGGTGACCTCGGCCCCGTGTACGGTGTCCAGAGGCGCAACTGGCCCAAGCCCGGTGGTGGTCACATCGACCAGATCGCCGAAGTCGTCCAGCAGCTGAAAAGCAATCCAGACAGCCGCCGCATCATCGTCAGCGCCTGGAACGTGGCCGATCTGGATCAGATGGCCCTCATGCCCTGCCACGCCTTCTTTCAGTTTTATGTGGCCAATGGCAAGCTCTCCTGCCAGCTCTACCAGCGCAGCGCAGACATCTTTTTGGGCGTGCCCTTCAATATCGCCAGTTATGCCCTGCTGACCCATATGCTGGCGCAGCAATGCGACCTGGAAGTGGGCGACTTCATCTGGACCGGTGGTGACTGCCACATTTACAACAACCACTTTGAACAGGTCGAAACCCAGCTGGCACGCCAGCCGTTTGCGTACCCCACGCTGAACATCAAGTGCAAGCCCGATTCCATCTTCGACTATCAGTTCGAGGATTTCGAGGTGCTCGGCTATGAACACCACCCTGCCATCAAGGCACCGGTGGCAGTTTGAGTCTCACAAAAACAGAAGCTGCGAACGCTTGTTTTGTCGGCACTTCAGATATAAAACTATCTGAAATCCTTTATTTGCAAGCGTGAGCAGCTCTTTTTTTTAAATAAACCCATTGCTGAAACCATGGCCATTCATTTGATTTACGCACGCGCCGCCAATGGCGTGATTGGCTTGGACAACACCATGCCCTGGCACCTGCCCGAGGACTTGGCCCACTTCAAGCAATTGACCAGCGGCAGCCCCGTGGTCATGGGCCGCAAGACCTGGGATTCTCTGCCCGCACGCTTTCGACCTCTGCCCGGGCGTACCAATATCGTGGTCACGCGCAATGCCGACTGGAGTGCAGAAGGTGTCGTTCGTGCCGGCAGCCTGGAAGAAGCCCTGCAAGCAGGTGCGCAACATGGCGACACCGTCTGGGTCATGGGAGGCGCGCAAATTTACGCCCAAGCCCTACCGCTGGCGGATGTGGCGGAGGTCACCATCATTCACCAAGACTTCGAAGGCGATGCCTTTGCTCCCACCCTTGGCCCTGAATGGATCGAGGCTACACGCCAAGATCATGTCAGCGCCCAGGGGCTGCCCTTTAGCTTTGTCCGCTACCAGCGCCAGCACTAAAACACGGGCATGCGGGTGATGACGGGTTGACGTTTTTGCTGCATTGCAACAATATGGAACGCCCGTGCCAAATTCGCCGGGCGTTTTTTCTTTGAAAGCCACTGCCACCATGAGCCTGATCCAGCCCCTGCCCCCCGGCCCGCTTGACATCGTTGGAGACATCCACGGTGAGCTGCATGCCCTGCAGGATCTGTTGCGCCACCTGGGTTATGACGACAGCGGACGCCACCCGCAATCGCGCACCCTGGTGTTTGTGGGCGATTTTGTGGACCGCGGCCCCGACAGCCCTGGCGTGGTTGATCTGGTGCAGCGTCTTGTCGAGGGTGGCCATGCCTGTGCCATTGCGGGCAACCACGAAATCAACCTGCTGCGGCACGACCCCAAGGATGGCGCAGGCTGGTTTTTCGACGAACGCGTGGCCAGCGATCTCACCAAATACAGCGCCTTTGCCCGCGCCACCAACACGCTGCAGCGTGCGCGCATTGAAACCTTTCTCAACAGCCTGCCCCTGGGCTTGGAGCGTTCTGACCTGCGCGTAATTCATGCCGCCTGGCACGGCCCTGACATTGACAAGGCACGCAGCATGCCCCTGGGCACAGCCCGCACGGAATACGACCGTTGGGAAGACCGCGCTGCCCAAGCAGCCCGGGAGCAGCAGATTGCTCACCGCATGGCGCAGGAAAAAACCATCTGGCCCTACAGCCTGGAAGATGGTGAGCGCTGCCCGCCCTTTCTGCAGGCCCATTGCGACAATGAGTTGAACAAGGCGCTCTTCAACCCCTTGAAGGTACTGACCTGCGGGCTGGAGCGCCAAACCCCAGCGCCTTTTTTCGCAGGCAACAAATGGCGTTTTGTGGAACGCCTGGCCTGGTGGAACCGTTACGAAGACCCTATCCCAGTGGTCGTGGGTCATTACTGGCGCTCTACGCTGCCAGCACAAACCACGCACGAAGGCCTGTTCCACAACGTCGCACCTTTTGCCTGGCACGGCAAATTGGGCAACGTGTTTTGCGTGGACTATTCCGTCGGCGCCCGCGCCCAGGCTCGTACACATGGCCGCACCTGTACGCACATGAAGCTGGCAGCCTTGCGCTGGCCGGAACGCAGCCTGATGCTGGACGATGGCAGCACACACGCGACAACCGGCTTTCTGCAACCAGCTTTGGCCGGGACGGCGTAAGCGCCCAAATTTGCGGGGCATCGCTGCCGCACACAAAAAAACCACCTCACTGGCGCGAGGTGGCTGTCAATTTACAAGCGTCCGGGTGCTTCCCAGCGACGGTGCACTATAACAAAAAACATAAATTTCAGAAATTACTGAAATTAAAGACAATCATTTCCTCTATCTCTAGTGCAGCTCCCCTATCTACACATCCCAGCTCAATGCTCCAAGGTCATGGTTAAAGATGGGGTAGTTCGTCCATAAACCTTGCAGCCCCTTGCGCGCCACTGCACTGACCTGGCTCGTGAACAGCCATACATTGGCGGCATCATTGGCCAGAAAGCGCTGTATGGCCGCATATAACATTTGACGCTCACGGGGATTGCGGCTTTCGGTATGCCGTTTGGCCAAGGCACGGAACTGCGCGTTGTCGTAGCCAAAGTAATAGTCCGGATCACAATAAATCATGTGGTCCAGAGGCTCGACATGGTTGATGATTGTGAGATCAAATTTTCCCTGGAACGTCCCTCGCAGCCACTCTTTCCACGTCACCGGTTTGATGTGCACCTTGATCCCCACTTGCTCCAGGTAATGGGCGATGAGAGGGGCGCCTTCCCGCGCATAAGGCACGGGCAATGCGGTCAGAGTCAACTCCAGGCCATGCGGCACCTTCGCTTGCTTCAGCAGTTCTTTGGCACGACCGGGGTTGTAGGCATGGGTATGTGCAAGATGCAGATATCCGGGGTCAGACGGGGCAAAGTGGCTCCCGATCACGGAACCTTTGCCCTGCAAAATCTCATTGACGAAAA
Organism: Pseudomonadota bacterium; assembly: GCA_023435325.1. Lineage (GTDB taxonomy): Bacteria > Pseudomonadota > Gammaproteobacteria > Burkholderiales > Burkholderiaceae_C > Comamonas. The sequence continues at coordinate 14,452 of JAEYRT010000213.1, forward strand.
CCTGTCGATCAATGGCATGGGTCAAGGCTTGGCGCACCCGCTTATCTTTGAGGTAGAGGTGGCGGTGATTGAGCGCCAGCATTCCCTTGCCACTTGAGGCACCCAGCAAAACCTGGTAGCGCGGATCACCATGGAAGCGATGCAAATCATTGGTGATGAAATTGATGAAAACATCAACTTCCCCCCGCTCCAGGGCCTGTGCCTGCTGCGTCAAATTGCTGATAAAGCGAAAACTTGCTTTTTCAATTGCCACTCGATCTGCATAACGGTAGGTTTTCGCCTTGCGCAAATGAATGCTGTGCCCTTTTTGCCAGGAGGCAAATGCATAAGGCCCTGTGCCGATGGGATGCTCCGTGGCCGTCTCTGCTGAAGCCGGATGAAAAATAACTGCGGTGGCTTCACCCAGCCGGAAAAGAAAATGCGGATCAGGATGAAAAAGCTCTATCTCCACATGCAGCTTGCCCAAGGTCGTGATGCGTTTGATGTTGTCAAACACACTTTTTTTGGCCTTGTTGATTGAATCTGCCGCTTGTGCCCGATGAAAGCTGAACGCGACACAATCCGCATCCAGCGGATTTCCATCATGAAAGCGCACGCCATCTACCAGCTCAAAGGAATACAGGCCGCGGCTGTGGTCAATATGCCATGTGCGCGCCAGCAATGGCTCGATGGCGCCATTTTCAGCAATCTTGACCAGCCCTTCCAACACGTTGTAGAGCACGACCTGACCGCACGCGGACGAGGCAAAGCGCGTTGGGTCAAGCCCATCAGGCTCCAGCGAAATATTGAGAGAAACACTATGGCGCCTGGTTTTCGCCTGCCCAAACAAAGGCGTCATCCCCAAAAGGCTGGCGGCACCCAATTGTTTCAGGCAGCAGCGTCGATCCACGCCTGCTGAACAGGAAAATCGAGTCATGAGATGTACGGCTTTGAATGCCTCAGTGTATCAATTAGTATTGAATTATTGCCTTAGCTACAACATATGTCATTGCCACCGTAAATAGAAGGTGATATTGCGCTATATCTGAGAAGCTATGCCCAAGCGTAATCACCAGTGCGAACCGACCAGCCACGTTCAGCGCTGCAGTGGATCATTTCAAGCAATGGAGACACAGATGCTCGTGATGCGCAAGCCTCAAACAAAAATACGTTGGACCATTGCAGCTCTTATATTGATTGTGATGGCAGCCTTGGCATGGCTCATCACCAGCATCTACGCCGAGCGCGAGCAGCGCTATCGCCACCAGATCGAAAGCAGCATCAAAATCACCAACGATACTTTGCTGCAGAACTTGGTCCAATGGCGCTCCCGCATCACCGCAACAGCTTCCAGCATCAGTGATGACTTATTGTTTGCTCGCACTTTGTCTTCCTGGTTGACGACGCGCTCACAGGCGCACAAAGAAGACCTTGTTCTGCGCATGCGGACCCTGACGGAGCGGCATGAATACGCCAATGTCTTTGTATTGGATACCCAAGGCAAATTTTTGCTCTCTGTAACAGACATCCAGACCAAATCATTAGGTACACATGAACATGCCGCTTTGCGACGGGCTCTAGACAATGCTGAGGCGGTTGTGATCGAACCTTACCAGCAAACACAATTTGCCTACCCTACGCTCACGGTCATTGCCCCGGTCTTTGATGGCTGGGAACCAATTGGTGCCGTATGGATGGTGGTGGATTTGCGTGCCACGCTTTTTCCACTGCTGGAGACCACGCAATTAAGTCGGGCCACCGCAGAATCCATGCTGCTGATCTCCAATGAGCGCGAGGTAATCCACATCAACCCGCTGCGGCACAGGCCTTCTCATGCACTCGATACGTTTGCCGCCCTTACGAACAAAGAACTGGTCGCCGTGCAAGCGTTTGCAGGGCGACGCGGCGTAATTTACGGACAAGACTATCGTCAGCATCAAGTCCTGGCAGCAAGCAGTGTGGTTCCAGACTCCCCCTGGATGCTGATCACCAAAATTGATGTGAGCGAAGCATTTGCCAGCGATCAACATAACGAAGGCCTGGTGCTGGGTCTGTCGATGGGGGCAATTGCCTTGATCATGCTGACCAGCATTTTGTGCTGGATGTGGCTCACCAGCAAACGCGAGCAAGCACTCAAACGCCAGCTGGAAAAGAATATCCGCTGGCTTGAGCGCGCCCAGCGCACCGCGTCGATCGGCTTCTTTACGATTGATTTCGAGCGCAAAGAGGTATTTTTGTGCGCAATGGCAGCCGAAATACTCGGCACAGGACCCGCCAATAAAATGCATTTTCGCGACCTTGTCCAGCACATGCCAACCTTTCAAACCAAGGCCAACTTGCGCAAGCTCATGAAGTTGCGCCACTTGCAGGACGCACAAAAAATTGAGCTGGATTTGCATACCGCACGCCAGGGCACAAGAACGCTGGAATGCTGGCTCGAAATTGAAGAGCCAACCTCTCCAGGCAACAACCGCAAGATCATTGGCACGCTCCAAGACATCACGCAGCGCAAAATGATCGACGTGGCGTTGGACAAATATCGCAATCTTCTGGAATTCCAAGCACGCAAAGACAGCCTGACAGGCCTGTCGAACCGACGCTCACTCGATGAAGAACTGGATCGCGAATGGCGCAGAGCGCTGCGTGAGCAACTTCCCCTGTCCGTGCTTGTGATCGATATCGATCACTTCAAAGGCTATAACGACAAATACGGTCATCTACAAGGCGATGAATGCCTCAAGCAAGTTGCCACGCTGCTCGAAAGCCATTTACTCAGGCCCAGAGACCAAGTGTTTCGGTATGGCGGCGAAGAGTTCATTGCGCTCTTGCCCAACACTACGCCGGAGCAGGCCATGGAAGTGGCACAGCATTTGTGTCAAGCGGTCCATGCGCTGCATATCGAAAATACCGCTTCCCGCCACTATGGGGTAGTGACCATCAGCGTGGGCGTGGCCAGCCGCAGCGCCTCCCAAATACCCGGCACCCATGTGTCTTCATTGATTGCCGCTGCAGATGCAGCCTTGTACCAAGCCAAAGCAATGGGACGCAATCAAGCGCATGGTGCACATCAAACACCTGCTCCCAGCCCAGAAACCACGCAGGTGTGAGTTTCACCATGGTATGCCGTGCTGCTGAGCAGCCTGCAACCGTTTATGGTCGGATCACTGCTGCTAGCATCCATGGCTTTGCGCCGCGATCGCCGTTGGGTGACAAAGATCCTATTTTGGCGATTGCCTTCTGTTTGACACCAACGGGCTCCCCATGAAGTTTGCCACCTGGAACATCAATTCTCTGAACGTACGACTGCCGCAATTGCTTGACTGGTTGCAGGCCAATCCCGTCGACGCTATCGGGTTGCAAGAACTCAAACTTACGGATGACAAGTTTCCATTCGTGGAGATCGAAGCGGCAGGCTACCACTCGGTATGTCATGGTCAGAAAACCTATAACGGCGTTGCCATTCTCAGCCGTCATCCCATGCGCGATGTGGTGCGCAACATTCCCGACCATGAGGATGAGCAAGCGCGCGTCATTGCTGTCACGCTGGACACCCCACAAGGCGAGGTACGGCTGATCAACTGCTATTTCGTCAACGGACAGGCCCCCGATTCAGACAAATTCCTCTACAAGCTGCGTTGGCTGGCTGCCCTGCATGCTTTTGTCAAAGCGGAAATGGCCTTGCATCCCCAACTGCTGCTGGTGGGGGACTTCAACGTGGCTCCCGAAGATAGGGATTCGTTCGATCCCGAAGGGCT
>JAEYRT010000262.1 GCA_023435325.1 Pseudomonadota bacterium
GCCAGGCCCAGGGGCAGCGCTGCCCCTTCGCCGTGGTTCGCGCCGACAGCGGCCATGTGCTGGGCTGCACCAGCTACCACGACATCGTGCCCGCCATTCATCGCCTGGAGATTGGTGGCACCTGGTATGCCGCCAGCGCCCAGCGCAGCCATGTCAACACAGCCTGCAAGCTGCTGCTGATGCGGCATGCCTTTGAAACACTGCATTGCGCCGTGGTGGGCTGGCGCACCGATATTCTGAACACCCGCAGCCAGCAGGCCATTGAACGCCTGGGTGCTCGCAAGGACGGCGTGCTGCGCCACCACATGCCCCGACGCGACGGCAGCGTGCGCGATACCGTGATGTACAGCATGCTGGCCACGGAATGGCCCGACGCCCGCCAACGCCTGCTTGAAAAACTGAAGCTGCTTGCGCCCGCCAATGCTTGATTTCAAAGCTAAAACATATTGAAAACTAGCAACCACAAGCGCTAGCAGCTTCTATTTTTAAAAACACTGCCATGTTGATTGACTTTTTCTACACCTTGCGTACGGCCAAGCTTCCAGTTTCGGTCAAGGAGTTTCTGGCCCTGCTCGAAGCCCTGCAAGCAGGCGTGGTCGGCCCTGCCAGCGAAGATGGCTGGAGCCTGGACGACTTTTATTTCCTGGCCCGCACCATTTTGGTCAAAGACGAAAAGCACTACGACAAGTTTGACCGTGCCTTCGCCGCTTACTTCAAGGGCGTGGAAATGGTGGCGGACTTCAGGAAAGAGCTGCCAGAAGAGTGGCTGCGCAAACTGCTGGACAAGGAGCTCACCCCCGAGCAGAAAGCCGCCATCGAAAAGATGGACTGGGATGAGCTGATGGAGACGCTCAAAAAGCGCCTCGAAGAACAAAAAGGCCGCCATGAAGGTGGCAACAAATGGATTGGCACTGGCGGCACCAGCCCCTTTGGCCATGGCGGCTACAACCCGCAGGGCGTGCGCATTGGTGGCCCCGGCAAGAACCGCAGCGCCGTCAAGGTGTGGGAGCAGCGCGCCTACCGCGACTATGACGACACGCAGGAGCTGGGCACACGCAACATCAAGGTTGCGCTGCGCCGCCTGCGCAAGTTCGCCCGCCAGGGCAACCAGTTGGAGCTTGATTTGCCCGACACCATCCGCAGCACCGCTGCCAATGCAGGCTGGCTGGACATCAAGATGATTCCAGAGCGACACAACAACGTCAAAGTGCTGCTGCTGATGGACGTGGGCGGCACCATGGACGACCACATCCAGCGCGTCGAAGAGCTATTTAGCGCGGTCAAAAGCGAATTCAAGCACCTGGAGTTTTATTACTTCCACAACTGCGTCTACGACTTCATGTGGAAGAACAACCGCCGCCGCTTCGCCGAGAAATTCGACACCTGGGACATCATTCGCAAATACAACAAAGATTACAAATTGATATTTGTAGGGGACGCCACCATGAGCCCTTACGAAATTTTGCAATCGGGTGGCAGCGTGGAATATCACAATGAAGAACCTGGCGCGGAATGGCTGCAACGCCTGACCCATGCCTTTCCTCATCACGCATGGATCAATCCAGAGCCCCAAGGTGTGTGGGAATACCGCCAAAGTATTGACATCATTCGTCAACTGATGGGCGGGCGAATGTACCCTCTTACACTAAAAGGACTGGAGGAAACCATGAGGCTGCTGTCAAAATAAATCCATGCCCAAGCCCACCCCTGCAATCACGCCGGCCTTGAGGTCGGCGTTTTTGTTGACCTGCGCGCTGCTGCTGTCCGGCTGCAGCCTGCTGTCCAAAGACACAAACGGCGCTGCCATTGCCAACGGTCCCGCAAGCTTTGATCTCGAAGTCCAAGCCCCGGAAGACGTGCGCGAACTGCTCGAGACGCACATGGAATTGCAGCGCTTTCGCAACCTCAGTGATTTGCGCCGCAACGAGCTCAGCCGCCTGCTCGGTGCGGCCGACGCCAATATTCGCAGCCTGGTCGGCACCCTGGGGTATTTCTCGCCCACGATCGAGCTGCAGCTGATCGAAACCCCGGGTGACCCTGACACACCGCGCAAGGTACTGGTTTCCGTGGAGCCCGGCCCTAGCACCACCGTGACCGAAGCCGATGTGGACTTTGTCGGCATCAATGCCGATGACCCCAAGGGACTGGGGCTGCGCGAAATCACGCGACGCGGTTGGGGGCTGCAGCAAGGCGATCGCTTCACACAGACCGCCTGGAGCAGCGCCAAGACCGAGGGCGTGCGCCGCCTGCAAAATCGCCGCTACCCCACGGCGGAACTGCGTGAAAGCCGTGCCGATGTCGATGCAGATACCAGCGAGGCCCGACTCAGGGTGCGTTATGAGGCCGGACCGGCGTATTACTTCGGCCCTTTGGTGATTGAAGGTGCGGAACGCTACAACCCCGCCGGCCTGATTCGCCTTGCGCGCCTGCCCGTGGGCGACGAATACCGCCAGACTGCCTTGCTCGATGCCCAGCAGCGCCTGGCCAACAGCGGCTATTACGACTCCGTGTTTCTGACCTTGATGACCGATGCCGCCCAGCCCGGTGATACCGAGGTGCACGCCCCCGTCATTGCCGAAGTGCGGGAGGCACCGCTGCAGAAATGGATTTATGGCCTGGGTTTCAGCACCGACACCGGCCCCCGCCTCTCCATCGACTACACACACAACCGCGTCCCCTACCTCGGCTGGCGTGCCCAAAGCAAGCTGCAGCTGAACAAGAAAAACCCGATGCTTTCCACGCGCGTGAGCTCACTGCCTGACTACAGCGGCTGGAACTACTTTTTCGGTGGCAAGGCGGCACGCGAGGAGTTGGCTGATTACACGGCCAACAGCGTGACCATGGTCGCCGGCCGCAGCAAGAATGAGGACAAAATCGACCGCAGCTACTTCCTTCAGTACGACATGGCCAAGGCACAGGGCACGGGCGCCCCGCCCTCAAGCTCGGCCATCACGGCCAATTACAGCTGGACAGGCCGTTATTTCAACAACCCCACCAACCCCACGCGTGGCTACGGCCTGGGTTGGGAGGCCGGCGCGGGCATGACGCTCACTCCCGCGCAAGAACCATTTGGCCGTGTGGCGGCACGCTGGCTGTACTACCGCCCGTTCGCACGCCAGGAAGGCCAGACCGGACGCAGCAGCCGCCTGGCCCTGCGCCTTCACGGCGGTGCCCTCATTGCGCGCGAAGACGCGGTGATTCCCATCACACAGCTTTTCCTCTCCGGCGGCGACACCACCGTTCGCGGCTACAGCTACCAAAGCCTGGGCACACGTAGCGACAGCGGCAAGCTGATCGGCGGACGCTACATGGCCGCCGGCAGTGTCGAATGGCAGCGCCCCATCACCATTGCAGGCAACAGCAGCGACTGGGAGCACGCCACCTTCGTCGATGCGGGCACCGTGACCAACCACCTGGACAGCTACACCATCTTCGTCGGCGTAGGCACCGGCATTCGCTGGCGCAGCCCCGTGGGCCCGCTCCAGGCGGATCTGGCTTATGGCCTGGAAACCAAGGACGTACGTTTGCACCTGCGCTTAGGCTTCAATTTCTGATTTCATGCAAGAACGCCAAGAACCGCAGCTGGATCATGCTGCCACCCCGCCCCCCCCTGCCGTAGCCGTTGCACGCAAGCGTCGCCGCTGGCTGCGCTGGCTGATGATGTCCACCGCCCTGTTCCTCATCAGCCTGTGCTGCTTTCTCGGCGTAGCTTGGTGGTGGGCGGGACAGACCGACTCGCTGGGTCGTACGCTGGCACGTGTGGCCAGCTGGATGCCCGAGGACCAGAAGCTCGAAGCCGAAGGTGTGGAAGGCAGCCTGCGCACGGGCGGGCGCATTGATTGGCTGCGCTGGAGCAGTCCCAGCCTGCAAGTCGAAATCAAGGGTGCCGACATCACCTGGCGCCTGCAGCCCCTACTGTCGCGCGAGCTGCGCTTTGGCCGTGTGAACATGGATGAGCTGCGCATTCGCAGCACGCCCCAGCCCAAGGAGGACACGCCTGCCAAGCCCATGCAGTCGCTGCTGCTGCCCATGCGCATCGACGTGCCTGTACGCATCGAACGCGTGGTTTGGGAAGGCCCACCTGAAACCATCATCACCGAGCTGTATGGCCACTACATTTACGACGGCAACCACCACAACCTGGACGTCACCAGCCTGCGCTATGCCGGCGGTTTGTATGAAGCCCAGCTGCAGCTGCAGGCCCAAGCCCCCATGCAACTGCAAGCCCAAGTGCAAGGCAGCATTCAGGCCCCTTTACCCAACCAGCCCGACAAGCTGCTGAATATTCTGGCCAAAGCCAGCGCCCAGGGTACGCTGGCCACCGAAGCGGCTTCACTGGCCATCACGGCTCAAGCCCACACTCCGCAAGCGCAAGGTGCTGATGCAGCACAAGCGCTGGCCGCCGACATCAAAGCCACCGTTCGCCCCTGGCTGCCCCAGCCGCTGGAGCAAGCCCATGCCGAGCTGCGCAATGTGGATGCAGCCTTGTTCATGCCCGCAGGGCCACGCACCAACCTGCATGGCACCGTGGATGCCGGCCCCGACGGAACTGGCTGGAAACTGCAGGCTGCACTGACCAACCGCATGCCTGCCCCTTGGGACCAGCAAGCACTGCCAGTGCGCAACGTCACAGCGGACGCCAGTTTTGACGGGGTGGCCACCTGGCTGTTGAACAACGCCCGCATCGACCTGGGTGCCACGGGCGATGCGCATGTGCAGGTGCAAGGACGCTTTGACACACAGACCCAGGCGCTGGAAGGCGAAGCCCGGCTGCATGCCGTCAACCCCGCACAGCTGTACAGCAGCCTCGATGCAGCGCCGCTTTCCGGCACATTGCAAGCGCAGACCGATGCTCAGCAGCAGGTGCAATTTCAGCTGGCGCTACAGGCCGCGCAGGCCCGCCGCGGTCAGGCGCTGCACATCGAAGCCGCACGGGCTGAAGGCACCTGGAAAGCGCCGCTGCTGGAAGTGCGCAAGCTGTACCTGGATGCACTGCAGGCCAAACTGGAATCGGATGCTTTCAGCGTGAACACCGAAACCCAGCACATGCAGGGCCAATTGCAGGCTGCGGTACCTGGTACACGCGCCAACCTGGACATCAATGGAGGCCCCGAGGCAGGCCAGGGCCAATTGACCCTGGACATCCAGTCGGCCCAGGAACTGGGCCAGTGGCTGGCTCGCCTGCCCCTGGAAACCGACCCGCTGGCAGGAGCCCGACTGCAGGGTCAAGCAAGCGCCAACCTGAGCTGGAAAGGTGGCTGGGCCAAACTGCAGCAGCGCCTGCAAAACCCGGCTGCGCCGCCTCAGGCCAGTGGATTGCAGCTGAATGGCACATTGACTGCACCGCAATTCAGCTATCAACCTCAAGGCGGCACGGCCACCCAGTTGCGGCAGGTACAGTTGGCCTTTGTAGGCAGCCCTGAAGATCTGCGTGTGCAGCTTGCAGGCCAAGCCAGCCTGGGGGAACAGCAGCTAAGGTTGAACACCGACATGACCGCTGGCTTGCTGGTAGCCAAAGGCGCTGCCCCCACGGACTGGCAAGCCCGAATTGCACAGCTGGTTGCCAGCTGGAGCCCCTCAGGCGCGCCCAGCAATGCCTGGGAAGTGCAGCTCAGTGCACCGACCAGCTTCAACCAGCACACCACCGGCAACCCCGTGCGCACCACCCGCATCCAAGCCAGCTCGGGGCGACTGAACATCACCCCACCAAGCAATGCCAGTAGCGAGACGGCCAGCCTGGAATGGGAAGGCCTGTCGCTGCGCAAGGCCGGCAACGGCAGCTGGGGCGTGCAAACCAAAGGCCGCGTGCACAACGTGCCCCTGGCTTGGGTTGATGCTTTCAGCACCGACCCCAGGCAGCCTTTGCTCGCCAGCTCGGGGGTTGGTGGCGACCTGATCGTCCAAGGCCATTGGGACATCGACAATACCGCCCGCCCCTTGCGGGCCGACGTCCTGCTGGAGCGAGCCAGTGGCGACATTCGACTGTTCGTGGAAGATGCCGATGCAGCTCCCGTCACCGTGGTGCGCAGCTCGGGCGCCAGCGAGGTCAACCCTCAGACGCAACAAGTGCGCTCCCAAGCCATCCCCTCCAGCCGCGGCATGCGCGCCCGCCTCAAAACCCTGCGACTGCACATGCAAGCCCAGGGCGACGACTTGCGCGCACAACTGGTGTGGGATTCCGAGCGCGCAGGCCAGATTCAGGCAGACTTGCGAAGCCAGGTGCGACAAAGCAGCGCTGGCTTTGCCTGGCCTGAGAATGCCCCCATTTCCGGCACCATCCAAGCCTCCATGCCCAATATCGGCATCTGGGCCCTGTTCGCCCCGCCGGGCTGGCGGGTAGGCGGCACGCTCCAAGCGGATGTCGCTATCTCCGGCACGCGCAGCGCACCACAGTGGGATGGCCAGCTCAGCGCGGATCAGCTCAGTGTGTTGTCCCTGCTCGACGGCGTTGACCTGAACAATGGCCGCCTGCGCGCACGCCTGCAAGGCACGCGACTGGACATCACGGAGCTGTACCTGCAAGGCGGTGAAGGCAGCAATGCACGCATCCTGGGCCAAAGCGGCAACCTCACCCCGGCACCCCGGGATGGGGGCAGCCTGAGCGGCCAGGGCTTTGTCGCTTATGACCCCCAGGCACCGGAAGGCAGCTCGGGCATCACCATGGACATTCAGGCCGTAGCCCAGCGCCTGCAGGTGTTGGTGCGCGCAGATCGCCAGCTCAGTGTCAGCGGTGATTTGCATGCGGGCATGAACAACGGGCAGGTTTCGCTGCGTGGTGACCTCAAGATTGACCGTGCTGCCATCATCCTGGCCGACGAATCGGCACCTTCGCTGGATTCGGACGTTCACGTGACTTCGGCTGCCAGCCGCCAAGCAGCACAAGCCCAAGCTGAAAAGGAAGCAGCACAAGCCTCCGGTTCTGTGCAGGCAGCCACTGCGCCCGACATCCAAGTCCAGCTCGATTTGGGCAACGACTTCGCCTTGCAAGGCTACGGCATCACCACTCGACTGGAAGGCCAGCTGCAAATTGCCAATGGCCCGCGAATCACGGGCGAAATTCACACCATCAACGGCCGTTACCGCGCATGGGGACAGTCGCTGGATGTGGAAAGCGGCACCATTCGCTTCAGCGGCCCCTACGCCAACCCTGCCCTCGACATTGTGGCCATCCGCCCCAACATCGAAGTCAAGGCCGGCGTCAAAGTCACAGGTACGGCCAACAACCCGCGCGTGGCCTTGTTCTCCGAGCCTGAAATGTCCGATGCAGAAAAGCTTTCCTGGATCGTCATGGGCCGTAGCGCGGCGGCTGGTGGGGCAGAAACCGCCCTGCTCCAACAAGCAGCGCTGGCCCTGCTCAGCGGCGGTGGCGGTACAGGCAACTTTGCCGGGCAACTGGGGCTGGATGAGCTTGGCTTCAAGGGCCCTAGCGAAGATGGCGAACAAGGTGCTGCCCTGACCTTGGGCAAGCGCCTGTCCAAAGACTTCTACGTGGCCTATGAGCAAAGTCTCAACGGCGCCATGGGCACGCTTTACATCTTCTACGACCTCTCCCGCCGCCTCACCCTGCGCGGTCAAACGGGAGAGCAAACAGCGGTGGACCTGATCTACACCCGAACCAAAGACTGAATGCGCTGCAGCCACGGCCAGGCACAAATTACCTTTAGGCCGTGGTTGCACCACTTACAATACCGCCTGTCCCCCCTGTAGTTCAATGGATAGAACGGACCCCTCCTAAGGCTCAGATACAGGTTCGATTCCTGTCGGGGGGACCACATTCAAGGTCGCAAGCTTCCATTAGCTTACGGCCTTTTTCTTTTTCCATCGAGCAGCGCATTCCAACGCGGCGTGACCAAACCCTCTCTCCGCCTAGAAGCAACCCAGCACAACACTTGATGGCACAGCCACCAACAACCTGCACACGCGGTAGAACATTCCCCCTCCCTGCTGCCCCTCCAACAGCAAAAGCGGCCGCTTTACATTTGCAGCAACTGACAGTTTTCCTGACGGGCCTTATACTGTATGCATGTACAGCAATCGCCTTCTCTCCGGCATGCCCGTGCCAGCTACCGCCTCCCCCATGATCCTGCCACTGGCAAACAGCCCGGTGCGCGCGGGGTTCCTTTCGCCTGCGGAGGACTTCCGGGGCGTGCGCTTGGACATTGCCAGCCTGCTGATCGAGCACCCGCACGCCACCTACCTGCTGCGAGTGGCAGGCCCTTCGATGCGGGAGTACGGAATCGACGATGGAGATCTGATCGTGGTGGATCGCTCTATCCAGGCACGCCATGCACACATCGTGGTGGCCATGGTGGAGGGGGAATTCACGGTCAAGCTGCTGCACTGTGCGGGCGGTGCTGTTCGCCTTCAAGCGGGCAACCCTGCCTACCCTGACATCATTCCCCAAGAAAACGAAACGCTGGAGATATGGGGCGTGGTGACTTCCTGCATCAAACGTTTTACCCGTTAGCCATGCATTTGCCCGCCCGCCGGCACCCGGAGTTTGAACAGGCTCGCCCCTACGCCTACCCGGAACACCTGCGCGCGACCCTGCAGGGCCTGCCTGCAGCACCCGGGGTGTACATCTTTCATGCAGAGGGCGACAGCTTGCCGCTGTACATCGGCAAGAGCGTGAACCTGCGCTCGCGCGTGCTGTCGCACCTGCGCAACCCGAACGAGGCACGCATGCTGCGACAAGCCACGCACATCAGCCACATTCGCACGGCAGGAGAGATTGGGGCCCTGCTGCTGGAAGCACAGCTCATCAAGCAACAGCAACCGCTGTACAACCAGAAGTTGCGCCGCAACCGCCAGCTGTGTGCATTGCAGTTGCGTGATGGCAAGCCCGAGGTGGTGCACGCCGGTGACATGGACTTTGCCAGTTCCCTGGACCTGTATGGCCTGTACAGCAGCCGCACAGCGGCCCTGCAGGCATTGCACGAACTGGCCGACACACATGCCCTGTGCCTGGGTGCCTTGGGCCTGGAGAAGCTGCCACCAGGTCGGGCCTGTTTCAGGGCCATGCTCAACCGCTGCCAAGGGGTGTGCTGCGGGCGTGAAAGCCCTGCCGAACACGCCCATCGCCTGCAGGTGGCGCTGGAAAACCTGCGCATTGTCACATGGCCTTACGCAGGGGCCATTGCCCTGCAGGAGCGCTGTGACGACCTGCAGCAACTGCACGTGGTGCACAACTGGTGCTACCTGGGCAGTGCCACCACACTGACCCAGGCACGCAAGCTGGCCAAAGTGGCAGCAGGCTTTGACGCAGACGGCTACAAGATCCTGTGTCGCCCCCTCTTGACAGGGCAAGTGCCCATCGTGCAACTATAGACACTGCCATGTTTGCCCTGATTGATGGCAATAACTTCTATGTGTCATGCGAACGTGCCTTTCAGCCCGCGCTGCATGGCAAACCCGTGGTGGTGCTGAGCAACAACGATGGCTGCGCCATCTCCCGCTCGAACGAGGCCAAGGCCATGGGCATCAAAATGGCCCAACCGTACTACCAGTTTCGGGAGATGGAACGCACAACCGACCTAGTCTGCCTGTCTGCCAACTTCGAGCTGTACGGCGACATGAGCACCCGCATGATGGCGATTGCAGCAGGCCTGGGGCCGCAACAGGAGATCTACTCCATCGATGAGAGCTTTATCGGCGATCTGCATGGCATCCCCGACCTGACACGCCGCGCGTGGGCCATACGCAACCGCATCTGGCGCTGGACAAGCATTCCCACCTGCATAGGCCTGGCCCCCAGCAAGACGCTAGCCAAGCTGTGCAACCACATCGCCAAGGAGGCCGAGCGCAAGCCTGGCAGTTACCCGGCAGAACTGGCAAAAGTGTGCAACTGGGCCGAGCTGCCCCCGTTGAAGCACCAGGAGCTGCTGCAGTGCACCCCGGCCAGCGATGTGTGGGGTATTGGTCGTCGCATGGCTGCCAAGCTGGCAGAGCAAGGCATATTCACTGCATGGGACGTGGCCAGAATGCCTGTCACCCAGGCACGAGAAGCCTGGAGCGTGGTGATGGAGCGCACGGTGCGGGAGCTGCAGGGTGTGAGTTGCATCAACTTGGAACACGCCCCAGCGCCCCAGCAACAGATTGCCTGCACGCGCAGTTTTGGTCATGCCATCAGCAGCCTGCCCCCGCTGGTGGAAGCTGTCAGCGAATTTGCCACCCGGGCCGCAGAGAAGCTGCGCCACAGCCAACAACTTGCAGGCGCCTTGCTCGTCTTTGCGCACACCTCCCCGTTTCGTTCGGGGCCGCGATTCCACCAGTCCATCAGCATTCCATTGCACCATCCCACCTCAGACACCAGGGCGCTGGTCAAGGCTGCCTTGGACGGGTTGCGCAAGATATACCAGCCAGGCTTTGAGTTGGCCAAGGCCGGAGTGATGCTGCTGGACTTGTGCCCTGCCCATGCCCAGCAGCAGGCAGAGCTGCTGTTTGAGGCACCCACCCCCAGGCGGGATCAGAGTAAGCTGATGGAGGTCATGGATCGCATCAACGCCCGCTACGGCAAAGCCACCCTGCACATTGGCAGCACCGGCCACACACAAGCTGATAAAGCCGGCTGGCGCATGCGACAGGAGCACCGTACGCCCCGCTACACCACGCGGTTGGATGAGATACCAATTGCACGCGCCTAACGCCTCACAAGCAGCGCTGCCACGGAGTGCGCCACACCACCCATGCCGTACACAGACCATACAAGCCCATGGCAGCGGCCGCCAGCACAAACAAGGACTGCACGCTGATCGTGCCACCGAGCATCAACCACAAGCCACCAGCCATGACAAGGGCCAGACGTACGCTGCCCGCCAGTACAGGCCCACGCACATAGCCTGCCCCCAGCGAGGCGAAGTACAGCACCAGCCCCATGCCAAACAGGCCAAACACCGGGCCCAGGGTACGCAAATACAGATCGGCATAGGCCAGCACCTGCGCGTCCTGCGAAAAGATGGCCGTCCATGCTCCTGGCCACAACATCACCACCACGCCCAGCACCGCCAAAATGGCAGCAGCCAGGCCCGCCCCCGTCCACGCAACCCGGCGTGCGCGCTGCTCCTGCTGTGCCCCCATGGCCATACCCACCATGGGAACGGCAGCCACGCCCACGCCAAAGGCAATGGGGATCAGCAAAAACTCCAGCCGCTGCCCGATGCCATAGCCTGCCAGTGCCTGTGGCCCCAGTCGCGCCACCATGCCGGTGAAAATCAGGGCAGCCAAAGAAGTCTGCACAGGCGAGATACAGGCGAACGCCCCCACCCTCAAAATGTCCTGGAACATGCGCCACGACAGCCGGATGCCCCGCCAGCGTAATTGAACCTTGTCCTGACCACGCTGCAAATACCAAAACAGCAGCACCACCGCCAGTGCCATGGCCACGATATTGCCCAGTGCCACACCGACCATGCCCCAGCGCGGCAGCGGCCCAATGCCCAGCCCCAGGCCCCCGCCCACCAAAACCTGCACGATGCAAGCGCCAAACACAATGGCCGAAGGCCGCTGCATATTGCCCGTGCCACGCACCACGGAAGCCAGGGTATTGCACAGCCACACCAGCACTGCACCGCTGAACAACACGCTGCCAAAACGGGTGGCAATCTGCAGCACCTCGCCCTGCCCGCCCAGCCAGCGATAAAAGATGGCACCGCACAGCACGAACAGCAGCGAATACAGCACCCCGATCACACCGCCAATCACAATGGCATGCACGGCCAATGCAGAAGCCTTCTCCCTATCTCCCGCGCCCAGCGCCCGGCTGATGGCGGAAGACACACCGCTGCCCATCGCCCCGTTGCTCATCATTTGCGTGAGCATGGCGAACGGAAAAACCAAGGCCATGGCTGCCAGCGATGCCGTGCCCAGCTGACCGACGTAATAGGTTTCTGCCACGGCCACCAGCACCGCCATGCCCATGGCCACCATGTTGGGCAGCGACAGGCGCAGCAATGTGGGCAGGATGGCGCCACGCAGCAAGGGGTGACTGCTGGCCATACCACTGGCAGGTGGTGCCGCAGCAGCCGGGGCCAGGCTGCTCATGCCGCCACCTGCCACCACTGCCGTGGCTGCTTGGCCGAAGTGGCATGCGGCCTGGGGAAAACAGAAATCACCATGCACTCCCGCACCTGCCCACCAGGTGCCGGCGTGCAGTGTAGGCAGGCATGCGCGCCCCCGTTGTCCTGCAGGAGACGCAGACTGCCGTGCAGCGTGGCGCGGCATTTGCTTGATCACTTCTCAGCCACTGTGTACGCCCAACACAGCCCCAAGACAGAGGAAAACAAGCCATGACGGTAATCGCACTGCACGCCGATGTGCTGGTGACTATGGATGCGCAAAGGCGCGAAATCAAAGATGGAGCCCTGGTGGCCGAAGGCCCGGCCGTGCAATGGGTGGGCCCCAGCGATGAACTTCCCGCGCAGTACCGCAAGCAGATGGACGAAAGCAGTGCGCAGGTATTGGACATGCGCGGCAAAGTGGTAATTCCAGGGCTGATCAACACCCACCACCACATGTACCAAAGCCTCACGCGCGCCGTGCCCGCTGCGCAGGATGCCGAGCTGTTCGGCTGGCTGCAAAACCTGTACCTTTTGTGGTCGCACCTGACGCCAGAAATGATTCACGCCAGCACGCGAACCGCCATGGCAGAACTCATGCTCTCCGGCTGCACCACAACCAGCGACCACCTCTATCTCTACCCCAACGGCTGCAGGCTGGACGATGCCATTGACGCTGCACGCACCATGGGCATGCGCTTTCATGCAGCGCGCGGCTCCATGAGCCTAGGCCGCAGCCAAGGCGGCCTGCCACCCGATCAGGTGGTGGAGCAGGAAGCCGCCATCCTGTGCGACAGCCTGCGCCTGATCGAGCAATACAACGACAACCGCCGCCACGCCATGCTGCGCGTGGTGCTGGCACCGTGCTCGCCGTTTTCCGTCACACGCGACTTGATGCGCGAATCCGCCCACATGGCACGTGCACATGGCGTTTCGCTACATACGCACCTGGCCGAGAATGACAACGATGTGGCCTTCTCGCTCGAGAAATTCGGCCAGACGCCGGCACAGTACGCCGAAAGCCTGGGCTGGGTCGGGCCGGATGTGTGGCATGCCCACTGCGTGAAACTTGACGAGGAAGGGCAGCGCCTGTTTGCGCGCACGGGCACCGGGGTGGCGCACTGCCCCTGCTCCAACATGCGCCTGGCTTCGGGCATTGCGCCAATTCGCCACCTGTGCGAGATCGGCGTGCCCGTCGGCCTGGGTGTGGATGGCAGCGCTTCCAACGACGGCGCGCACATGCTCGGTGAAGTGCGTCAGGCCATGCTGCTGCAGCGCGTGGGCCACGGGCCAGCCGCCATGACGGCGCGGCAGGCGCTGGAGATTGCCACGCTGGGCGGAGCCCGTGTGCTGGGCCGCGACGACATCGGTGCGCTGGCCCCCGGCATGTCAGCCGACTGGGTGGCGTTCGACATGCAGCAGATGGCTTACGCGGGCGCTGGCCACGACCCTGTTGCCGCGCTGGTGTTTTGCACGCCCACGAATGTCGACACCAGCATGATCAACGGCCGTGTGGTGGTGCGAGATGGGCAGTTGCAAACAGGTGACCTGCGCCAGATCATTCAGACCCACAACCGCCTGGCTGCTGCATTGATGCACCAAAGCGGAATTTAAAACAATAGCTGCTTGCGCTTGCTACATCAGCATTTCATATATAAAACCATTTGAAACCATTGATGTGTCGGCGCTAACAGCTTCTTTTTTTGTAGTTCAAGCGCTCGCCACCATGGCCAAAGCCTCCAAATCCAGCACCCTGCCCTTGAAAACCTCAGGCACAGCACAGGGACGCCTGCTCTGACGATCCACGCACACAATGCCAAGCTTGCCCAGCGTAATGACTTGCCCGCTGTCAGCATCGACTAGGCGGTAGACCAGATCAAAACCTTTGGCCGCCCAGTCGCGCACAGCCATGTGCACTTGCACCGCCTGCGCGGGAAATGCCTCGGCCTTGTACTGCACCGCCTGGTCACCCACAAAAATCTGTACCCCCTCCACATTGGTTTCGCGATAACCCAGCCACGCAAAAAAACGCACACGGGCGGTGGATGCCAACTGCAGCAACTGCACATTGTCAGTATGCGCACCAGGGTGCAGGGGTGGCGGACACACCAAATTGGTGCTGAACACTGCGTCATCGAAGTCGGTGAACTGAATGCGTGCCATGGAGTTTCCAAAAAGAGGCAGCGCCATGCTGCGTTGCACCAATTCTTAAGGGTTTGCCCGCGTTTGACTGTCACCTTGGTGCACCACGCACCAACACCTGGCACACCCCTGGACTCAATACAAAAACTGCATACAAAAAAGCAGGCACAGCTTTTGCTCAACCTGAAGACCCTCTCCCCCGCAGCCTTATTCCGGATGCCACGCTGCGGCAGTTTTGACCACCTTGAACCCCAGGAGTCTTCATGCAAAAACGTACCTTCCTGCAAGCAACCGCCGCCCTGGCCCTGGCCAGCAGCTTCGGCATCGCCCACGCGCAGAGCACCCCGATCAAATTCCTGCTCGACTGGCGTTTCGAGGGCCCTTCCGGACTGTTTCTGCAGCCTGCCGCCAAGGGTTACTTCAAGCAAGCAGGGCTGGATGTATCGATTGACGCAGGCAACGGTTCCGGCGCAGCCGTGCAGCGCGTGGCTTCAGGCACTTACGACATGGGCTTTGCAGACATGGCCTCGCTCATGGAGTTTCACGCCAACAACCCCGATGCACCCAACAAGCCAGTGGGCGTGATGGTGGTGTACAACAACACGCCCGCGGCAGTGATGGCACTGAAGAAAAGTGGCATCAAGAGCGTGGCCGACCTCAGCGGCAAGAAACTGGGCGCCCCAGTCTTTGACGCCGGCCGCAAAGCCTTTCCCACGTTTGCCAAGACCAACAAGGTGGAGAACGTGACCTGGACTTCCATGGACCCACCACTGCGCGAAACCATGCTGGTGCGCGGTGATGTGGATGCCATCACGGGCTTTACTTTCACCAGCTTGCTCAACATTGAAGCGCGCGGCGTGAAGGCCAGCGATGTGGTGCTCATGCAGTACGCCGACCACGGCGTGAAGCACTACGGCAACGTCATCATTGCCAGCCCCAAGCTGATTCAGGAAAACCCGCAAGCCATCCAAAAATTCCTGGCGGCATTTGCCAAGGGCGCCAAGGAAGTGATTGCCAACCCTGCAGCCGCCATCGAACACGTGAAGGCACGTGACGGCATCGCCAATGCAGCCCTCGAAACCCGCCGCCTGCAACTGGCCATCGACACCGTGGTCAACAGCGCCGATGCCCGCAAAGAAGGTTTTGGTCGCCTGGACACAAGCCGCCTGTCGCTGATGGCCTCCGAAATCTCCGACGCCTATGGCACCAAAACCCGCATCGACCCCAAGGTGGTGTGGAACGACAGTTTCCTGCCTTCTGCGGCCGAGCTGGACATC
The DNA here is from genome assembly GCA_023435325.1 of Pseudomonadota bacterium. Classification (GTDB taxonomy): domain Bacteria; phylum Pseudomonadota; class Gammaproteobacteria; order Burkholderiales; family Burkholderiaceae_C; genus Comamonas. The sequence goes on from JAEYRT010000262.1 coordinate 15,473, forward strand.
CTGCCCCGCTAAGCCAGGCCGCATGACAAAGCTGTAGAAGCTTTCCCCCCAACCCCTTTGAACAAGGCCGTAGCGCCGCGCTCGCGCCTTGTTCAAACTGAGTGACAAGAACGCATGCAAAGCGCTGCCGAACCCTATTTCGTTGATTTTCGTGATGTCTGGCTGGCCTACAACGACGAGCTGCTGGCACAGAATCACTTTGCCGTCGAAGCGATTGACCTGCAGGTCAAGCAGGGAGAATTCATCGCCATCGTCGGACCTTCGGGCTGCGGCAAATCGACTTTCATGAAGCTGGCCACCGGCCTGCGCATGCCCTCCATGGGCAAGATCCTGATCGACGGCCAACCCGTCACCGGCCCGCTGAAAATTTCAGGCATGGCATTTCAGTCGCCATCGCTGCTGCCCTGGCGCACCACGGTGGACAACGTGCTGCTGCCGCTGGAGATCGTGGAGCCACACCGTTCCCAGTTCAAAACCCGGCGCAAGGAATACGAAGAACGCGCCCGCAAGCTGCTGCAAAAAGTGGGGCTGGGCGGCTACGAGGACAAATACCCCTGGCAGCTCTCCGGCGGCATGCAGCAACGCGCCAGCATTTGCCGTGCGCTGATTCATGAGCCCAAGATGCTGCTGCTGGACGAACCCTTCGGGGCGCTGGACGCCTTCACCCGTGAAGAACTGTGGTGCATCCTGCGCGACCTGCAGGCCGAACAGAAGTTCAACGTCATCCTCGTCACACACGATTTGCGCGAATCCGTCTTCCTGGCCGACACCATTTACGTGATGAGCAAGAGCCCGGGGCGTTTCGTGGTGCGCCGCGAGGTGGAACTACCCCGCCCCCGCGACCTGGAGCTCACCTACACCAAAGAATTCACCGACATCGTGCATGAACTGCGCGGCCACATTGGCGCCATGCGCAAGGTGGGCGCCGTCATCAACCAATAAGCGCCAGGAATTCGCAATATGTACAAGTTCAACAACAAACAAATGGAACGCTGGTCGCCCTGGATCCTGCTACTGGCCGTGGTGCTGCTGTGGCAGGTGCTGTGCTCGGCGCTGCAGGTTTCACCCTTCATTTTTCCCAGCCCCGCGCTGATTCTGAAGGACTTCATCGAATACCACAGCGTCATTGCCGCCCATGCCTGGCGCACCTTCTGGGTGACCATGGCAGGCTTTGGCATTGCAATCGTGGTGGGCGTGCTGCTGGGTTTTCTGATCGGTAGCTCGCGCCTGGCATACGCTGCCGTGTACCCGCTGATGACAGCATTCAATGCCCTGCCCAAGGCGGCTTTTGTGCCCATTCTCGTGGTGTGGTTTGGCATCGGCATCGGCCCCGCCATTCTGACGGCATTTCTGATCAGCTTTTTCCCCATCACGGTGAACATCGCCACGGGCCTGGCCACGCTGGAGCCCGAGTTGGAAGACGTGTTGCGTGTGCTGGGCGCCAAGCGCTGGGATGTGCTGATGAAGGTGGGCCTGCCGCGTTCAATGCCTTACTTTTATGCCTCGCTCAAAGTTGCCATCACCCTGGCATTTGTGGGCACGACCGTTTCGGAAATGACTGCTGCCAATGAAGGCATCGGCTATTTGCTGATTTCTGCGGGTTCTTCCATGCAAATGGGCCTGGCTTTTGCTGGCCTGCTGGTGGTAGGTGCCATGGCCATGGCCATGTATGAGCTGTTCAGCTGGGTAGAAAAACGCACCACAGCCTGGGCACACCGCGGTTCGCAAAACCATTGAATACCTGTCGCCTTCTTGCAGGCGACTTTCTTGTACCTCGACTTGGGCCTGCCTTGCGCAGGCCTTTTTTTGCCCCACGCACCGGCTTTGCGCAAGGGGCGCACCACAAGCATGAAAGCGCAAGGCAAGCCTTGTTTGTGAATGCTATTGCGCTTCATTTTTGAAAGCATTTTCCAACGTGCAACAGGCTGGCATCACGCCAGTGACCACGCCTTGGCTTTTGCCTTCACATCAGCTTACAAATATCCGGTACTTCTCCCTACCTGCACCAGCCATGACTGGCACGGCACATGCATTGAAAGCCGTCATACCAACCCATGCAGCGCCTGAACGACGCCTGCATGCTGTGGCCCCTAGCCCCCGCCAAGGAAAGGCCCCTATGCAAGCCCGCTTTTTCCAATTCAATACGCACACCAACCAGATGCCACCAGACGACGAACAAGTCTTGAACGACAGAGACAGCCATTGGCTGCGCCAGGCTTTTGTGTGGGCCAACGCGGCGCGCATTCGCGGCAATCGACCTTTTGGCGCCATCATCGTTTCGGCCAATGACCGCATCCTGGCCGAAGCCTTCAGCAATACCCAGGAAAGCGGCGACTGCACGGGCCATGCCGAACTCAATGCCGTGCGTCAGTTGAGCACCGCACGCCTGTCCTCCGACGTCGTGTCCGGAGCCACCCTTTACAGCAGCGCTGAGCCTTGCGTGATGTGTGCCAGCGCGATGTGTGCAGCAGGCCTGCGCCGCGTGGTGTATGGATTGGACTGGCCCCGCCTGCAAGCCATTCGCCCCGACCTTCGCAGCAACCAGCTTTCATGCCACGACGTATTTGCCAATGCCGCCGATGCCGTCGATTGCCAAGGCCCCTGCCTGGTGGACGAGGCCCTGGCCGTGTATGAGGACAGCTGGTTCTCCCCAGAGGACAAACATGGTGCATAAGCCCCCGCGCCTTGCAAGCGGCCGCATGCCCTAACTTGGTGCAGCAGGCGCATTTCTTGCTTACCTCAAAGCCATGCCCTGGCTTGCTCAACTCGAACTCGATTACTCTCACCACGCAGCGCGCACCCGCCTGCATTTTCGTCATGACGGCCCCTTGCGCGTGCTGCGTAGCCTCTACCCCGAAGGCAGTGCGGTTTGCCACAACGTGCTGGTTCACCCCCCCGGTGGTTTGGTCAGCGGCGACACCCTGGACATCACCACCCGTGTTCGTACGGGCGCACATGCATTGATCACCACACCCGGCGCCACGCGTTTTTACAAAAGCAGCGGAGCCCCTGCCACGCAGATCACCCGCTTGCAGCTGGACCCGGAAGCCCGCCTGGAATGGCTGCCCTTGGAAGCCCTGGCCTATAACCAGTGCGATGCGCACAACGTGCTGCACCTGGACATTGCCCCGGGTGCCGAGCTGATGGCCTGGGATATCACCGCGCTGGGCTTGCTCAATGCCCATGCGCCATTTGTGCAAGGCAGCTTCACCCAGCACATGCAATGGCCCGGCAAATGGCTGGAACGCGGTACCGTGCGCGCTGAAGATACCGTTTTGATGGATGGCCCTTTGGGCCTGGCGGGACAGCGCTGCATGGGCAGCATGATTCTGGCCTGCGGCACCCCCTTCACCCGCGCCCGACGCGAACAATTGCTGGACCATACGCGCGAGATACTCGACGCACACCCCCTGGGGCCATGGTGTGGTGTCACCGCCCCCAACGAGCACATGCTGGTACTACGGGGACTGGCCCCTGTGGTCGAACCGCTGATGCAACTGTGGCAACAGGTACGCGTGTGCTGGCGTGAACAGCAATGGGGCATGGCCGCCACGCCGCCGCGCATTTGGAGCATGTGAAGGTATTTGCCTTGCGATGCGGGCTCGCCCGCTTAACACCTGCCGCCCACTCTGGTAGCTTGGCTACCCACAACGCTCAGGAGCCTGGTTTTATGACGCTGCGCCGACGCCCCCACATTCTGGCTTTTGATGTATTTGGCACGGTGGTGGACTGGCACGGTTCGATCATGCGATACATGGCCGAACACCACCCACACGTTGATGCCGATGCTTTTGCATGCGCATGGCGCGAAGGCTATCAGCCCGCCATGGAGCAGGTGCGCAGCGGCGCGCAACCCTGGACCCGCCTGGATGCACTGCATCGGCAGATTCTGGACCGGCTGCTGCCCCGCTTCGGACTGGAGCACCTGAAGGACAGCGAACGCCAAACGCTCAACCAGGTGTGGCACCAGCTTGATGCCTGGCCTGAAAGCGCCGCAGCCCTGGGGCGATTGAAGCCGCATTTCATTCTCACACCCCTGTCCAACGGCAATCTGGCTTTGCTCACCCACCTAGCCAAACACAATGCCCTGCCCTGGGACTGCGTGCTTTGCGCCGAGGTGTTTCGCGCGTACAAACCCGACCCGGCTGTCTACCTGGGTGTCGCCGAGTGCTTCGATGTGCTGCCCCAAGACGTCATGCTGGTGGCTGCACATCACGATGACCTCGAAGCTGCACGCGCCTGTGGGCTGCAGACCGCTTATGTCGAGCGCCCCTTGGAATGGGGAACCCAGCAACCCAAGGATGTGAGCCCCCGACCGGGCAATGACCTGCATTGCAAGGATTTGATGGATCTGGTGCAACAACTCACGGGTGAGCCTGCAGGCTGACGCGCTTATGCGTTTTCCGCGCAAAGACATGCAAAAACATTCGTTCCTTTGAACCAGTGCAGTTCTTACATTGCTTGCATACGCAGCACCAAGCTGCGTTTTTGAAAGCAAAGGAACCGCACCATGTCACGCCCATTCAGCCCCCACACCCGACGCCGCACGTTCAGCCAATGGATGGCATGCATGGCCATGGTGTGCGCTGCCAGCGTGCCTGCCACTGCAGCAGAGCCCACGGCTTGGAAACCCGGCAAAACACCCGAATACATTGTGCCCAGCGGCGCAGGCGCAGCGCTGGATGTGGCGGCCCGCAAGCTCACGGAACTGCTGGTGCGCGATGGCTATGCACCCAGTTTTGTGGTCAGCAACAAATCCAGCGCCCACGGCATCGTGGCCCTGGAGAGCCTGCACCGCACTGCGGGGGATGGCCACACCCTGATGACGCTGAGTACCGGCTACGGCAACAGCCTGGCACAAAACGCCTTGCCCGCGCACTTGCAAAAAGGCACGCCCCTCGTCACCTTGTTTCGTGAGTTTGTGACCATCGTCGTGCGCGCCGATTCACCGCTGCAAAACGCACATGACCTGATTGCTCACCTCAAGCAAGACCCTGGCAAGTTCTCGATCGGCATTGCGCAGACACTGGGCAACCACATCCATTTAGGTGCCGCACAACCCTTGAAGCAAGCGGGCGTGGATATTCATGGCCTGCGCATCATTCCCTACAAGTCCTCCGCCGAGTCCATGAATGCCCTGGTCGGTGGACACCTGGATGTGGTTTCTGCCACCACCCCCAACCTGCTGCCCTACCTGCAATCAGGCCGCGTACGTGTGCTGGCGATTGCCGCCGAGCAACGCCTGGGGGGCGCCTTCGCCCAGGCACCCACCTGGAAAGAACAAGGCGTGCCTTACGTCAGCGACTCCTTCCAAGGCGTGATGGCTGCCCCAGGTATCACAGCAGCCCAGCAAGCCTATTGGGTGGATGCCCTGCAAAAGGTGACGGCCAGCGCCGAGTGGCAAAACTTTGTGCGCTTGAATCAATGGGAATCATGGTTCCACGGCCCTGCACAAACAGCACAGTTGCTGCAAAAGCAGGTGGCCACTTCCAACGCCTTGCTGGCTGAACTGGGACTGCTGCCCGACAACGCCCCCCGCATCGCCCAAGCAGCCACACACCCCGCGCATTAAAGCCGCCAACACCACCGACCTACCACACCCGATTTGCACTGAAAGCCTGCACCATGAACGCTCCCCTGTCTCTTTCCCCTCGCCAGTTGCTGCAGCAACGTTTGCATGACGCGCAAGCCGCCACACCCCACATCACGGTCACCCCGCAATCCGCACACATTGGCGCCCTGATTGGTGGTGTGGACCTGCGTCAACCCTTGAGCGCAGCTGAAGTGCAAACCATCCGCTCCGCCCTGCTGCAGTGGAAAGTCGTGTTCTTCCGTGACCAGCACCTCAGTCATGAGCAACACGTGACCTTTTCTCGCCAGTTCGGTGAACTGACCATCGGCCACCCCGTGTTTGGCCATGTGGATGGTCACCCTGAGCTGTACTCCATCGCCAAGCATCGCAGCGCCAACAACTACGGCAGCGAGCCTGAGCGCCGCCCCTGGACTGGCTGGCATACCGATGTGACTGCGGCCGTGAACCCTCCCGCTGGCTCCATCCTGCGCGGTGTCACCATTCCCCCGTATGGCGGTGACACACAATGGACCAACCTGGTGGCTGCCTACGATGCGCTGTCCGAACCTCTGAAAGCCTTTTTGCAAACCCTGCGTGGTGAGCACCGCTTCAGCCCACCGGCAGGCGCCAACCCAACGGCTGAATACCTGGACCTGGTCAAGCAAAACACACTGGTCAGCGAACACCCGCTGGTCACCCTACACCCCGAAACCGGAGAAAAGATTCTGTTCATCAGCCCCGGATTTTTGAAAAACATTTCCGGCCTGCGCACCCGCGAAAGCCGCGTGTTGCTGGAGTTGCTGTGGGAGCATGCCGTGCGCAGTGAATTCACCGTGCGCTTCAAGTGGGAACCCGGCTCCATCGCCTTCTGGGACAACCGATCTACCG
>JAEYRT010000027.1 GCA_023435325.1 Pseudomonadota bacterium
TACAGGTCCATCTCCAGCAGAAAGTCCAGATGTGTGACGCGCGGACCACCGGGAGTAAGAGCACGCCACGAACCATTGGCCTGCCAGCGAGCTTCCGGCAGCGTGAGATTGAACCGCTCCAAAGACCAGGCCCGTCCGGACTGACCTAAGGTGTTGTGTGCCCGCAGCTCTAGCTTGCCAAGCGCTTTGCCCGCAATTGCAAGCTGCTCCACTTCAATGTCGAGGGCGGGCAGTGTCTCGGGATTTTCTGCTGCGGTCTCTTCCGGCCAGTCATTCAGACGTTTGGCTTCGGTCTCCGGGATGGAAAGATGCGACAGGCGTACGAACACCTTGCCGGCCTCACCGGATGTGGCAGGGGGGCTGTATTGTGCATAGCCAGCAAATTGCTGCGCTTGGAGCTGGCCCCGCCATATTCCCTGGGACACGGAGAATGCGGCCTGCACATCGTGTAGATCGCGTTCTCTCAGCATCAGGCGCTTGATATCGAGTTCAATGCGGCTGGGGAGATAAGCATCCGTATTCTTGCTGGCGGTCCATGCTGTATCGCGCGCGGACAGCAAGGCGATCCAGGCGTCTGCATTCAAGTTTTCCAGCTGTACTTTTGCCAGTATTCCAGGGGCGCTACGAGCTGGGCCTGATACCGCGCCGATGACAATGTGTCCGCGCACATCCGCCTGGCCTTGGGTGCCAGTCTCTTCATAACGCACGTCCAGGCGCTCTGGGATCCGGACCGTCAGGGTCTGCTCTTGTGCTTCGCCTTGGACCTGCTGGACGGTCAGTGGCCAGGCTGCCTCCTGTGGTTTGTCGAACGGCTGAGGCAGACGAAGCGCCATGCCCTGCAGATCAGAGCGCACGGTTACCTGCTGTTCGCCTTTTCGGGCCTCTACGTGGACCGAATACGCTGCTGCTCCCGTGGCCTGGCTGCCCAGTTGCTGAAGAACAGGCATGCTGTCTTCTTTTTGCAGCCCGGACGCAGTGGCTGTCCCTTGTGCTTGGATCTGGACACTCTGCTTCACGGAGGGCATGCCGCCTGATAGCTTGAAACTCCCTCCCAGCGCCTGTCCTTCCACGGCATGCAAGCCGAATCCCTGTTCGTTGAATTGCACGGCTCCTTGCAACTGACTCAGCCATGGCGTTTGCGCGTTGAACTGCAAGGCCGTTTTCTGGAAACCCACCTGGCCCCGGACCTTGCTCTGTGCCATTTTGGCGATCGGCAACTCCAGCTCGAATGCCAGTTCGGCAGGGCCTTTGGCTTTGGCCTGTTCCAAAGCATGCCCGGTGTACTCTGCCAGAGAGGAATTGCGCACCAAGTCGAGCAGTACGGCCATCTCCGTGCGGCCTGATGCTTGTACCTTGACCACAGGATGGTTGAGGTCGGCGATATCCGCTGCAATCGATGACATATGCAGCCGGGGGTGCTCCAGGAAACCAGACTGAGCCTTTTGCACCGTCATGCGGGAGCCCTCAAATACCAGGGTGCCGTTCAAATTGGTCAGTGTCGGCCATTGCGTATGGGCATCACCTTTCAAGGACGGTGGTACGAAAGCATAGGTCACCTGTTTGACCGGAGCCTTGATATAAAAGCGCCCACTTCCAGGCTGATCGAAAGGCATGGCATCGAGTGGCCCCTTCACCTCGAACTCCACATTCTCACCCACGCCTTGCTGCACGCTGTTTCTGACGTACTGGCGCGCTGTTTCGGGCACCTGGAGTGGCAGATAGCGATGCACACGTGCGCCATTGGCCTCACGCAAGCGGCCTTGCAGATGCAGATGACCGGGCAGGCGCTGTGCTGTGTTTTCTCCCATTTGCCACCAGCCATGGAATTCCCCCTGGGCATCCTCATTGGCAAATATCGCCTGGGGAACTTCGACCTTCAGCCGTCCTTGTTCAACCGACCATTGCACCTGGGCCTGGAGCTGGTGCAAAGGAAGTGCAGCCTCTTCGAACACGCCGGGAAAGTGCAGCATGCCGTCTTGCATCGCCAACGTGGCCTGTCCACCTCGCTCGTTGAGCTCAAACTGTGCATCCAGGCCCTGCAAGCCAGGGATGCCGGACCCCTGCGTTGCGGGTTGCGGCGCCATCACCAAGCTGGTCACCATACCTTTGGCGCGGTAGCTGCCGTCCGTCTTCCATTGCAAATCCAGATGACGGATTTCTCCCTGTGGCGCCCAGCGTTCCAAAGGCTGCTTGACTATCTGCGGTGCCGGTAGTGCTTCCAGCACTTTCTGCGCCATGCGCAGATTGGCGTAGTCCAGCTGTAGCGACACACTGTGTTCATGCTTCTCGCGCAGCGACGCGTGTACCGCCCAATTGCCGGGTTGCCACAGGCTTCCGTCGTTCAGCTGAAATCCGAAATTCTGCCCTTGCAGCAGCCAGTTGGCCTCTGAGCGCTGTGCCTGAAGACGACCCTGCACCTGTCGTACGTCCAAAGCGGCAAGCGCTGTATCGCGCCACTGCACCTGCGCTTGCGCTTGTGCGACATCGAGCGTGACGGCGGTGTTCTGGCCATATTCGACGTCCACCCATACTCTGGCCAGCCCGCTGCCATGCACGGAATCGATTCCCCATGCGGCCGGCCAGGGCAGGGCAGGCAGGCGGTGCAGATGCATGTGGGCATACCATTGGCCGCTCCAGCCCATCCAGGGCGCTTGGGTCGAGGGGAGCAGGGACTCGCGGAACGTGCCTACCAGTTGCAGGCGTTCGCCATCTTGCTGTGCAGGGCTGGCTTCCAGCCGCACCGCATGGCTCCAGTGGCGGTTGCGCAGCACCATGTCCACATCGTGCAAAGACACCGTTGCCATCCCTTGCTGCTCATCGGTGAAGCGCAGCAAACCTTTGCGCAGCATGATCTCGGGCTGTTCCAGCAGCCAATGCAGCCCCGGGCTTTGCGCATTGTTGTTCCCCATGAGATCCAGACCGGCCACTTGCCAGCGGCCATCGGCCAGGTGGCGGACATCCAGCTCTGGCGCGTCGATAGAGAGCTGTTCCAGGCCCTTGCGCAGTACAGAGCGGGCCGAGATCGTCGCAACCACCTGGGGCAAATGCAAAGCCTCGCGGTTCTGACGGTCGAAAATTTTCACGTCTCGAAGATGGATCGAAGGAAAGAGCCCATTGGTTTTCCCCTCCACAGCGCCAATCCGCACCGACACCCCTAGTGCTTTCGTCGCCATCCCTTCAACTTCAGCGCGCCACTCACCAATCCGCGGCACAATGAAACCGTGGAGAGCCCCCCAAACGCCAAACACCAGCAGCCAAAATGCCACCACCAAACCCAGAATCCAGCGGGCAAGGCGAGCAAACAGCTGCAGGTTTCGAGATGGGAGCGGGCTCTGATCGATCATTCGTGGGTTCACAAGTGCCGGGAATTATCGCCCGCCTATCCCGTTAAGGACCAAGGCAAGTCGTAAGGGCTTGCAGAACCTGTGAACTCGCACCAACCAGTGCCCAGCATGCAGATCGCAGACCATATCCAAATCCTTCCAACGGCTTCCCATTCCCGTTTCTGGCAGCGTTTACATCGGCGCTATGCCCAGGTGATGGAGGTTTTGCCAGCCGGTGCTCCCACCCGCGAGCGCATGGAAGCAGCGCTGGAGCATCTGCAGCAGTACCATGGACTGGATCTGTCGGCCAGCCTGCGGGTGCTGCGCCAACTGGTGCTGGAGCGGCTGATGGTGCTGGATTGCAGTCAGCGTGCAGACCTGTCGGCGGTCACGCGTGCAATGACCGAGCTGGCAGAGCTGGCGCTGGACCGTGCCTGCCTGCATGTGCGCCAGGAACTGGACAGCCGTTATGGCGCCCCGCAGGGGGCGGAAGGGCAGGAGGTGCCCTTGTGGATCATTGGCATGGGCAAGTTCGGCGCCCGTGAACTCAATGTCTCCAGCGATATCGACCTCATCTATGTGTATGAGCATGAAGGTGAAACCCGCGGGCTGGCAGATGGTCGAGGGCGGATCAGCAACCACGAATACTTCGGCAAAGCCGTCAAGGCCATTTACAACCTGATTGGCGAAACGACGGAGCATGGTTTTGTCTTCCGGGTGGATCTGGCCTTGCGTCCGCACGGTAACTCGGGCCCTGCAGCCATTGGCTTGTCGGCGCTCGAAGACTATTTGCAGGTGCACGGCCGTGAATGGGAACGCTTTGCCTGGCTCAAGAGTCGCGTGGTTGCTCCGCTGGCAGAAGTCAAGGCGCCCAATGTGCAGGCGCTGCGAGCAGTTGTGCTGCCGTTCGTTTTCCGCAAGTACCTGGATTACAACGTGTTTGATGCACTGCGTTCACTGCACCGCCAAATCCGGGAGCATGCAGCA
>JAEYRT010000034.1 GCA_023435325.1 Pseudomonadota bacterium
GTGCGCAAGCTCTACCACGGCAAGGTGCTGGCGGGTTTTGCGGGAGCCAGCGCCGACGCCTTTTCCCTGTTCGAGCGTTTCGAGGCCAAGCTGGAAAAGCACCAGGGCCACCTTACACGGGCTGCCATCGAGTTGACCAAGGAATGGCGCACAGACCGTGTGCTGCGCAAGCTGGAAGCCATGCTGGCCGTGGCGGATCACAGCGCCTCACTCATCATTACCGGCAATGGTGACGTGCTCGAACCAGAGCAGGGAATTGTGGCAATTGGCTCGGGTGGTGCCTATGCGCATTCGGCCGCCAAGGCCTTGCTCAACAATACCGAGCTATCGGCCGAAGCCATCGTGAAGAAGTCGCTGGAGATTGCCGGGGAGCTGTGCATCTACACGAACATGAACCACACCATCGAGACGCTGCCTGCAGCCTGATTCCGTATTGAGAGCTTCTGACGCTGATGTCACCAGTGCAATAAGCGTCAGCGCCTGAGATTTGACCAAGATTTGCTTATGTCCTCCATGACGCCCCAAGAGATCGTTTCCGAACTCGACCGCCATATCGTCGGTCAGCCTTCGGCCAAACGTGCCGTCGCCATTGCGTTGCGCAATCGTTGGCGCCGCCAGCAGGTTGCAGACGGCCTGCGCCAGGAAATCACGCCCAAGAATATTTTGATGATCGGCCCCACGGGTGTGGGCAAGACCGAGATCGCCCGCCGCCTGGCACGCTTGGCGGATGCGCCCTTTATCAAGGTGGAGGCCACCAAGTTCACCGAAGTCGGCTATGTGGGCAAGGATGTGGATGCCATCATTCGCGATCTGGCCGAAATTGCCGTCAAGCAGGCGCGTGAGAGCGAGATGAAAAAGCAGCGCATGCGCGCCGAGGACGCGGCGGAAGAGCGCATCCTGGACGTGCTGCTGCCCCAGGCCCGCACGAACGATGCGCCGCTGGAGGACAGCAGCACGCGTCAGGTCTTCCGCAAGAAGCTGCGTGAAGGGCAACTCGATGACAAGGAAATCGAAATCGACTTGGCCGACAGCAAGCCGCAATTGGAAATCCTTGGCCCTCAAGGTATGGAAGAGATGGCCGAGCAATTGCGCGGCATGTTCAGCCAGATGGGGCAGGAGCGTCGCAAGACCCGCAAGATCAAGATTGGGGAGGCGATCAAGCTGCTGATCGATGAAGAAGCTGCCAAACTGGTCAATGAAGAGGAAACCAAGACCCGCGCCATTACTAACCTGGAGCAAAACGGCATTGTCTTCATCGATGAAATCGACAAGGTGGCAACGCGCCAGGAAACCTCGGGCTCGGACGTCTCTCGCCAGGGCGTGCAGCGCGACCTGCTGCCGCTGGTCGAAGGTACGACCGTCTCCACCAAATACGGCATGGTCAAGACCGACCATATTCTGTTCATCGCCTCGGGCGCTTTTCATCTCTCTAAGCCCAGCGATCTGATTCCCGAGCTGCAGGGCCGTTTTCCCATTCGTGTCGAGCTGGATTCGCTGTCGGTGCAAGACTTTGAAGCCATTCTCACGCAGACCCATGCTTCCCTGGTCAAGCAGTACCAAGCCTTGCTGGAGACAGAAGGCGTGAAGCTGGAGTTCACTCCGGAGGGTATCACCCGGCTGGCGCACACTGCCTTCACGGTCAATGAGCGCACGGAAAACATTGGCGCACGCCGCCTCTCCACCGTCATGGAACGACTGCTGGATGAAGTGAGTTATGACGCCGTGAAGCTGGCCGGTCAGACGGTGATCATCGATGCGGCTTACGTGGATGCCCGTCTGCAGATGCTGAGCCAGGACGAAGACCTATCCAGGTACATTCTGTAACTAAAAAAACTAAATGTTTCCCCTTGGTGGCAAACAAGCACCAAGGGGTTTTTCATTTGATAAAGATCGTAAATGGCTTGTAGGACAGTTGCATCGTCCCGATGAGTGGCTAAGTGCTTGAAAGCAAAAGTTTTTTTGTGTGCTTATGGATGCTTTTTGTGTTCTAAGTCTTTGATTTTATTGCGAATGTTTCCCCTGCTCCTAGTGGCGAACAGTCAAATTGCTGATACAGTGCAAAAAAGTGCAATTAAGTGGCGAAATTGGCCCTGAGCGTCCGCTTGGGGCCTCCAGAATTCATGCATCCGGGGTTTGCCAATCGTGTTTCAAGGGGCTTCTTCGCTGAATCTCGATGGAAAGGGGAGGTTATCCATACCTACCCGGCATCGTGACGCCCTCATTTCTCAAGCGCAAGGGCAGATCACCATCACCAAACACCCTCACGGCTGTCTGATGCTGTTCCCGCGCCCTGAGTGGTTGCTGTTTCGGGAACGCATAGGCCAGTTGCCGATGCAGGCGCAATGGTGGAAGCGCATTTTTCTCGGCAACGCCATGGATGTGGACATGGACGGCACCGGCCGCGTGCTGGTATCGCCCGAACTGCGCCAGGCCGTCGGCCTGCAGAGGGAAGTGATCTTGCTAGGGATGGGCAATCACTTCGAGCTCTGGGACAAAGCCACTTATGAAGCCCATGAAGCGCAAGCCATGCAAGCGCCCATGCCAGATGTATTCCAAGATTTTGCTTTTTGAAAAGGGCAAGCGTTGAACCAGCCCCTCCAACACATCACTGTTTTGCTCAACGAAGCCGTAGACGCTTTGCTGGGCGATCATCCATCTGCAGTTGATGGCACGTATATAGACGGTACCTTTGGCCGAGGAGGCCATTCGCGACTGATTCTTTCCAGGCTCAGCCCTCAGGGGCAGTTGATTGCCTTTGACAAAGATCCGCTGGCGATTGCCGAAGCCGGACGCATCCAGGATGCCCGTTTCTCTATCCGCCATGAAGGTTTTCGCCACATGGGCGAATTGCCCGATGCCAGCGCTGACGGCATCTTGATGGATTTGGGGGTTAGCTCCCCCCAGATTGACCAAGCGGACCGCGGCTTTAGCTTTCGCTTTGACGGCCCATTGGACATGCGCATGGACACCACCCGTGGCCAGAGTGTGGCCGAGTGGCTGACCGATGCCGAAGTGCAACAGATCACCGATGTCATTCGCGACTACGGTGAAGAACGTTTTGCCTATCCGATCGCCAAGGCCATCGTGGCCCATCGTGAAGCCCATGGACCGCTGCAGACCACTACCGAGCTGGCCGACTTGGTGGCCCGGGTGGTCAAGACGCGGGAGGCGGGTCAGAACCCGGCGACCCGCACTTTCCAGGCGCTGCGCATTTTTATCAATGCCGAATTGGTGGAACTTGAGGAAGCCTTGCAGGCCAGTTTGCGTGTGCTCAAGCCCGGTGGGCGTTTGGCCGTGATCAGCTTCCACTCGCTGGAGGACCGTATCGTCAAGCAATTCATCGCGGAACACTCCAAAGAAGTGTATGACCGCCGCATGCCTCTGGCTGCGCCCAAGCCCATGCGCTTGAAGGCGTTGGAACGCATCAAGCCCAGCAAGGCAGAGGTGGAGGCCAATCCGCGCTCCCGCAGTGCCGTGCTGCGTGTGGGTGAACGCACCGGAGTGCCTGCATGAGCTCCAGAATACGGTTGACCACAACAAGGAGAAGGGCATGCTGCGCCTGAATTTCCTGTTGTTGCTTGCCGTCATGCTGAGCGCGCTGTATCTGGTCAAAACCCAGTACGAGTCCCGTCGTTTGTTCACAGAACTGCACCGTGCAACCACCGAAGCACGCAATCTGGAGACTGAATACCAGCGCCTGCAAGTGGAGTTGCGCGCCCAGTCGGCGCCTTCACGGATTGAATCTTTGGCGATTGCGCAGGGCATGCAGGGCGCTTCTCCTGCTATCACCCACTATGTGCACGACACCCGCTCTGCTGGAGGCGTGCAATGAGGCGCGGCCTGAACTACACCTCCAGTCCTTTGCTGGCCAGCAACACCCCCGCATGGCGCAGCAAGTTCGTGATGGCCTGCATCGTGTTTGCCTTTACAGGTCTGGCAGCGCGTGCAGCCTGGGTACAGGTGATCGATAACGATTTTTTCCTGCGCCAGGGCGAAGTGCGTTTTGCGCGCACGCTGGAGCTGTCGGCCAACCGCGGACGTATCCTGGACCGTAATGGCCTGATTTTGGCGTCCAGCGTGCCTGCCGCCAGTATCTGGGCCATTCCTGAAGATGTGGAAAAGAACACGCCCGAAGATCTGGCCAAGCTGCCTCAACTGGCCAAGCTGATGGACATGCCCTTGGACCAGCTCAAGAAGAAGCTGTCGGAAGACAAGAGCTTTGTCTGGGTCAAGCGTCAACTTGATTGGGATGTGGGTCAGCAAATCAAAGCATTGGGCGTCAAAGGGGTGTATCAGACGCGTGAATACAAGCGTCAGTACCCGGAAGGCGAAGCGGCGGCCCACATCGTGGGCTTCACCAATGTCGAGGACAAAGGCCAGGAGGGCATGGAG
>JAEYRT010000044.1 GCA_023435325.1 Pseudomonadota bacterium
GATCAAGCCCCTCCTGCGTCAGATTGCGCAGGTCCACGCTGAACTTCACCTGCCCGGGAATCACGTTGCGTGAATTGGGATGCACCTGCACATGCCCCACCGTGCCGCGTCCGTGGGGTGCTTCTGCCAGAGCAATGCGGTGCACCGCATCCACCATGCGTGCAGCAGCCAGCATGGCGTCATGACGCAGCTCCATGGGTGTTGGTCCGGCATGCGCCTCCATGCCCTGTACCGTAATGTCATACCACTGCTGGCCCAATGCGCCGCTGACCACCCCGACCGGTTTGTCATAGGCCTCCAGCACCGGACCTTGCTCAATGTGTGCCTCGAAATACGCAGCAAACGGGCCATTCGGCACATCGCCGCAAGCCACGTCACCCAGGTAGCCGATGCGCTGGAGTTCCTCCCCCACGCTGATGCCTGCGCCATCTTTTTGGAAATGCATGTCTTGTGCACCAAATACGCCAGCAAATGCACCAGAACCCATCATGACCGGCGTAAAACGCGTGCCCTCTTCGTTGGTCCAGAACGCCACCTCCAGCGGCGCACGGGTCTGTATCCCCTGTGCGTTCAGCGTACGCATCACATCCAGCCCTGCCATCACGCCGTAATTGCCATCGAACTTCCCCCCTGTGGGCTGGGTGTCGATATGGCTGCCTGTGGCCACGGCGCGTGCATGCGGGTCCGTGCCCGCACGTCTGCCAAATACATTGCCTACGGCATCCACACGCACTTGCAGTCCTGCCTCCTTGAACCACTGCACCACCAGATCACGGCCGCGGTTGTGTTGGTGAGGCAGGGCAATGCGGCAAACACCGCCCTTGGGCGTAGCACCAATTTCTGCCAGATCCATCAGCGACTGCCAAAGGCGATCACCATCCACGCGCAAGTGTTGAACCGAGGTATTCATAAAAAGGCTCCTGTATGACAACAGGGTCAAACACCGCATAAAACATGCCATTTCGCATCGAATACCGGCAAAAGCCAATCGATTATCGATATCTGTGATGTGGCACGCTGCTTGCATTGCAGGCCTTACCTCAACCCCGATGGAAAGGTTTCCCATGCGCAAGTCTTCTGGATTCTCTGTTTCTCGTCCGGCCCTCAAAGGTCTGACTCTGGCGGTGGCAATGACCCTGGCCGGTGGTGCCACCAGCACCGCGATGGCCCAGGAAAAAGTTTTGCGCATTGCGATGACCGCAGGTGATATTCCTCGCACCTCAGGCCAGCCTGACCAGGGTTTTGAAGGCAACCGATTCACCGGCATTCCGCTGTACGACGCACTGACCCACTGGGACTTGAGCAAGGCAGACAAGCCCAGCGAGCTCATCCCAGGTCTTGCACTTTCTTGGGAGGTCGATGCCCAGGACAAGACCAAGTGGCAGTTCAAGTTGCGCCCTGGTGTGAAGTTCCATGACGGCAGCGATTTCAATGCCGATGCCGTGGTGTGGAATGTGCAAAAGGTGCTGGACAAAGAGGCCAAGCACTATGACCCTGCCCAGGTGGGCGTCACCGCCTCGCGCATGCCCACGCTGCGCAGTGCACGCAAGATTGATGACTTGACGGTGGAACTGACCACATCCGAGCCCGACTCCTTCCTGCCCATCAACCTGTCCAATCTGTTCATGGCTTCCCCCGCCCACTGGGAAGCCAAGCTCGCAGCTGTGCCCGCCTCGGTCACGGCGCCTGCCGAACGCAGCAAGGCCGCCTGGACCGCCTTTGCGGCCGATCCTGCAGGTTCAGGCCCTTTCAAAGCCGCACGCTTTGTGCCCCGTGAGCGCTTTGAAATGGTGAAGAACACCGGCTACTGGGACCCCAAGCGCACGCCCACCATCGACAAGGTGGTGCTGCTGCCCCTGCCGGAAGCCAACTCGCGCACCGCGGCCCTCATGAGTGGCCAGGTGGACTGGATCGAAGCCCCTGCGCCTGATGCACTCGATGCCATCAAGGGCCGCGGCTTCAAGGTGTATTCCAACCTACAGCCCCACATCTGGCCCTGGCAGTTCTCGTTCGTCGACGGCTCGCCCTGGCTGGACAAGCGTGTGCGCCACGCGGCCAACCTCTGTGTGGACCGCGACAGCATGAAGCAATTGCTGGGCGGCATGATGGAGCCTGCCACCGGCATGTTCGAGCCCGGGCACCCCTGGCGTGGCACCCCCAGCTTCCAGATCAAGTACGACGTGGCGGCCGGAAAGGCCCTGATGGAACAGGCGGGCCACAGCGCCGCCAAACCGCTGAAGGTGAAGATCCAGACCTCGGCGTCGGGCTCGGGCCAGATGCAGCCGCTGCCCATGAACGAGTTCATTCAGGAGACCCTCAAGGCCTGCCACTTCGATGTGCAGTTTGACGTGGTGGAGTGGAACACCCTGTTCTCCGGCTGGCGTCTGGGCGCCAAGGACCCTGGCGCCAACAGCAACCACGCCACCAACGTGACGGCAGCCACCATGGACCCGTTCTTTGCCATGGTGCGTTTTGTGAGCACCAAGGCTTTCCCGCCGCTGTCCAACAACTGGGGCTTTTACAGCAACCCCCAGGTGGACGCCGTGGTGGACAAGGCCCGCACCACCTTTGACAGCAAGGAGCGCGACAAGGCCCTGGCCGAGTTGCACACCCTGGTGGTAGACGAGGCACCCTTCCTGTTTGTCGCGCACGACGTCGGCCCCCGTGCCATGTCGGCCAAGGTAGGCAATGTGGTGCAGCCGCAAAGCTGGTTCATCGACCTTGCCACCATGACCATGAAGTAAGCATTGACCAGCCGGGCCGGGCAGCGTGCCCGGCTGCGGTCTGGCTGGCCCCGCGTTAAGCCTTGCGCACTGACGTGGATGCTGCATGCCTTAGGCGGCTTGCAGCGCTCTTGTCCTCCTCACCACGCCAACCTCATGCTGAACTATCTGCTGCGACGCATTCTCTACACCCTGCCCATCATGCTGGGCGTGGCCTTGCTGTGTTTTGCACTGGTCCACATCGCACCCGGCGACCCGCTGGTTTCCATTCTTCCACCTGATGCTTCTGCCGAGCTGCAGGCCCAGCTGCGCGAGCTGTATGGCTTCAACCAGCCCCTGCCCGAGCAGTTTTTCCGCTGGGTCTGGCGTGCCCTGCAAGGTGACCTGGGCCAATCCATTGCCACCAGCCGTCCCGTAGCAACCGAGGTGATGACGGCCGTAGTCAACACCTTGCGCCTGGCAGTGGTTGCCACACTGATCGGCTTCGTGCTGGGCAGCCTGTTCGGCTTTGTCGCCGGGTACTTCCGCAACTCCTTCATGGACCGCCTGTGCTCCGTGCTGTCCGTCCTGGGTGTCAGCGTGCCCCACTACTGGCTGGGCATGGTGATGGTCATCATCTTTTCCTCGCAATTCATGCTGCTGCCCGCGACGGGGGCCGGCCCTGGAGGCTCCAGCGAATGGGCCTGGGACTGGGAGCATGTTCAGTTCATGATCCTGCCCGCCATCACCATGTCGGTGATTCCCATGGGCATCATCGCGCGCACCGTGCGTGCACTGGTGGCCGAGCTGCTGGACCAGGAATTCATCATCGGACTCAAGGCCAAGGGCCTCACGCACCTGGGCATCTTCCGCCATGTGCTCAAAAATGCCGCGCCCACTGCGCTGGCCGTGATGGGGCTGCAGCTGGGCTACCTGCTGGGCGGCTCCATCC
>JAEYRT010000112.1 GCA_023435325.1 Pseudomonadota bacterium
GGCACCAGTGTCTCGCGCATGCTGGGTGACTTCATGGCTGAAATGCAGCGCCGCGAGGACACTTATGAGCGTGCCTATCTCGCGTGGCGCACGGATGAGCGCTCCTGGAAAGCCCAGTTTGCTGCACAGAGTGTTGTGCGCAGCGCCAGCGGGAAACGCGCTGCAGTGCAACCTGCCGCCCCCAACGGAGGCGGCGCATGAGCCCCGTGTTCGTTGATACCTCGGTGCTGATCGCTGCGGAAGACACAGGCAATGACGCGCTGTACGCAGCAACATTGGCGTGGCTGGATGTGCTGTGGCACAGCCGCACCGGCCGCACTGGCAATCAAGCGCTGGTGGAGTTTTACGAACAAGTCACCACGGCGCAGATGCCGCTGCCGCAAGGCGATGCGCGGGCCGCCATCCGCCGCTATCAGACCTGGAACCCCTGGAAAACCGATGCGGCCACGCTGGAAACCGCATGGGCCGTGCAAGCACGCCATGCCTTGCCTTTTGCCGATTGCCTGGCCGTGGCTTGTGCCCAGCACAGCGGTTGCGAGCAAATGCTGACGCTGCACCTGCCGCATGGTGTGCAATACGGCGGTGTGACCATGGTGCATCCCCAGCAGCTGTCACCGCAAACCGCTTCTGAAGCTGCTTGAAACCTTGCCCATGCGACAGATTGTGTGAAGAAAGTGGAAAGTGTGAACCCTATGTCTGCCTCCAACACCCAAGCCAAAGCCTTGGAACGCATTCGCGCTGATGTGCGCGCCATGTCGGCCTACCATGTGCAGCCCTCGCAAGGGCTGCTGAAGATGGACACCATGGAGAACCCTTTCCGCCTGCCGCTGGACTTGCAAAAAGCCCTGGGTGAGCGACTGGGCGCACTCGAAATCAACCGCTACCCCGGTGAGCGTTTGGAAGTCTTGAAGCAAATGCTCAAGGACTATGCAGGCGCCCCCGCAGGCAGCGCGGTGCTGCTGGGCAACGGCTCGGACGAAATCATCACGCTGCTGGCACTGGCCACTGCCCAGCCTAGCGCCGCAGGGCGTGCCAAGATGCTGGCGCCCATGCCCGGCTTTGTGATGTATCCGCTGTCGGCGGCATTGCAAGGTTTGGACTTTGTGCCTGTGCAGTTGACGGAAGACTTTGACCTGGACGTGCCTGCCATGCTGGCCGCGATTGCCGAGCACCAGCCCGCCATCACCTACATTGCCTATCCCAACAACCCCACCGCGACGCTGTGGGCCGAAGACAAGGTGCAGACCATCATTGACGCAGTGGGCGAGATTGGTGGCCTGGTGGTGATGGATGAGGCCTACCAGCCTTTTGCCAGCCGCAGCTGGATCACGCAGATGCAGGCGCAGCCTGAACGCAACGCCCATGTGCTGCTGATGCGCACGCTCTCCAAGTTTGGCCTGGCTGGTGCGCGTCTGGGCTATCTGATTGGCCCGCAAGCTATCGTCAACGAGCTGGACAAGGTGCGCCCGCCCTACAACATCAGCGTGCTGAACTGCGAAACCGCCATCTTTGCGCTGGAGCATGCCGACCTGTACGCCGAACAGGCCGCCGCCATTCGCGCCGAGCGCCAGCCCTTGCTGGACGCCCTGCAAGCCCTGGATGGGGTGCGCAAGGTGTGGCCGTCCGAGGCGAACATGGTGCTGGTGCGCGTGCGCGATGCGGCCCAAGCCCAGGCGGCAATGAAAGCGCGTGGCGTGCTGGTGAAGAATGTGTCGGCCATGCACCCCTTGCTGGCCAATTGCCTGCGCCTGACCGTAGGCACCCGTGAAGAAAATGCCCAAATGTTGGCAGCCTTGAAGGAATCGTTATGAGCAATGCACTTGTTCCCTCCACCGCTAGCGCGAGCACTGAATCCTTGGCCCGTGTGGCAGAAGTACAGCGCAATACGGCAGAAACCCGTGTGTATGTGCGCGTCGATCTGGACGGCACAGGCAAGGCCCGGCTGGCGTCCGGCATTGGTTTTCTGGACCACATGCTGGACCAGATTGCGCGCCACGGACTGATTGACCTGAACATCGATTGCGAAGGTGATTTGCACATTGACGGCCACCACACCGTGGAAGACATCGGCATCACCCTCGGCCAGGCGTTTGCCAAGGCCGTGGGCGACAAAAAAGGCATCCGCCGCTACGGCCATGCCTATGTGCCGCTGGACGAAGCTTTGAGCCGTGTGGTCATCGACTTCTCGGGCCGTCCCGGTCTGCACATGGACTGCAAGTTCACCGCTGGTCGCATTGGCGAACTTGATACCCAACTGGTGTATGAGTTTTTCCAGGGCTTTGTGAACCACGCAGGTGTCACACTGCACATCGACAACCTGAAGGGCTTTAACGCCCACCACCAGTGCGAAACCATCTTCAAGGCCTTTGCCCGTGCGTTGCGCTTTGCGCTGGAGCGTGATGAGCGCATGGCCGGGGTGATTCCCTCCACCAAGGGAAGTCTGTAAATAAGTGAGCGGCTAGCGCATGTGTAGCAACACTTTTCATGTGCTAGGGCTTTCAAACCAAGCAAACACAAGCGTAAGCTGCTATGAGTTCTGTGAACAATACCGTGGCCGTGGTGGACTATGAGATGGGCAATTTGCGCTCTGTCTCGCAAGCCGTGATGACAGCCGCACAAGGCACGGACGTGCGCGTCATCGTCACCCAAGACCCTGCGCAAGTGCGTGCGGCCAGCCGCATCGTGCTGCCAGGCCAGGGCGCCATGCGCGATTGCATGGCTGCGCTCAAGGCTTCGGGCCTGCAGGAAGCCGTGCTGGAAGCCGCTGCGACCAAGCCGCTGTTTGGGGTCTGCGTCGGCATGCAAATGTTGCTGGACCACAGCGAAGAGGGTGATACGCCATCGCTGGGTTTGATTCCCGGGCGCGTCAAACGCTTTGATTTGGCTGGCCGCACACAGCCTGATGGCAGCCGCTACAAAGTGCCGCAAATGGGCTGGAACCAGGTGTTTCCCACCAGTCCCGGCGGGGTGCGCCATGCCATGTGGCAAGGCATTCCTGATGGGGCCTACTTCTACTTTGTGCATAGCTTTTATGCGCAACCTGACAACGCCGCACATTGCGCATCAGAAACGGATTACGGCGGACGGTTTGCATCTGCCATCGCCCGCGATAAGATTTTTGCTACGCAGTTCCACCCCGAGAAAAGCGCGGACCACGGCATTCAGCTCTACCGCAATTTCCTCCACTGGAACCCGTAAGCCTCTCCCCTGTTTTCTCAACCCCTGGCCATTAGCAAACCACTTCGGCCAACCACTAGGCAAAGCCTTCAGTCCATCATGCTGCTGATCCCCGCCATCGACCTCAAAGACGGCCAATGCGTCCGCCTCAAACAAGGTGACATGGACCAATCCACAACCTTCGGCGATCCCGCCGAAATGGCACGCCGCTGGCTGGATGCCGGTGCCCGCCGCCTGCATCTGGTGGATTTGAACGGTGCCTTTGCTGGCCAGCCCAAGAATCTGGCTGCCATCAAGGCCATCTTGCGCGAAGTGGATGGTGAAATCCCCGTGCAGCTGGGCGGCGGCATCCGCGATCTGGATACGATTGAAAAGTACCTGGATGCGGGGCTGGAGTACATCATCATCGGCACTGCGGCTGTGAAGAACCCCGGCTTCCTGCAGGACGCCTGCAGTGCCTTTGCGGGCCACATCATCGTGGGCCTGGATGCCAAGGACGGCAAGGTGGCTGTGGACGGCTGGAGCAAGTTGACCGGCCAGGATGTGATCCCGACTGCCAAGCGCTTTGAAGACTGGGGCGTGGACTCCATCATCTACACCGACATTGGCCGCGACGGCATGCTCTCGGGCATCAACATCGACGCGACCGTGAAACTGGCGCAATCGGTGCGCATTCCCGTGATCGCCTCGGGTGGTCTGGCCAGCATCAAGGACATCGAAAACCTGTGCGCGGTGCAGGACGAAGGCATTGAAGGCGTGATCTGCGGCCGTGCCATCTACACCGGTGATCTGGACTTTGCCGCAGGTCAGAAGCTGGCCGACAAGCTCTCCGGTTACGAAGACGAAGACGGCGAAGCCGCCGCAGAATGAGCCAGCCCCAAGCCGTGCGGGAAGTCTGGCGCGGCCTTGACTGCACGCGGATCACATTGCCCCATGGCGACAACGTGCGGGTGGCCGACTTTGGTGCCCAGGTGCTGTCCTGGACAGCCCGCGGGCGCGAACGGCTGTTCCTGTCAGAGCGCGCTGTGCTCGATGGCTCGGCTGCCATTCGCGGTGGTGTGCCGGTGTGCTTTCCGCAGTTCAACCAGCGTGGGCCGGCGGCTGGTCTTCCCAAACATGGGTTTGCCCGCAATCTGCCCTGGCAAGCCGGCGCGCTGGAGTTGGCAGGAAAGGGTGCACGGTTGACACTGCGCTTGTGCAGCAGCGCGGCCAGCCACGCCAGGTGGCCTGAGGCATTTGCCCTGGCGCTGGTGCTGGATCTGCAACCCAACAGCCTGCGCATCAGCTTGCAAGTTCGCAACCAGGGCGACACGCCCTGGGCATTCACAGGCGCATTGCACAGCTATCTGGCTGTGGATGACGTACAGCAGGCCTGTCTCACGGGGTTGCAAGGACAGCCCGAGTGGGACGCGGTGCGTGATGCGCACGGCCAGGCCTCGGCGCAGTTGCGTTTCGGTTCTGAATTTGACCGTGTCTACACAGCCAGTCTAGCGCCGCTGGTCCTGCATTACGGTTCCGAGACACTGACCATCAGCCAAAGTCCGGAATGGGCGCAGACTGTGGTGTGGAACCCCGGCGCGCAGCTGTGTGCCACGCTGGCGGACATGGAACGCGAGGGCTGGCGCCAGATGTTGTGTGTGGAAGCTGCGCAGGTGTACACCCCCATCAGTGTGGCACCCGGGCAGACCTGGCAAGGCTGGCAGCAACTGACCGTGGGTTGACTGAGGGCAGACCGTGGCGCTGCCTTGCGGGCGACAGGAAGCCATGCAGTCGTGCCCCACGGCATTCATTGCAGCATAAAGGTTCTGTATTCCAACCGTGCCAGCTCGCGATTGAGCAGGTGCAAGCCGGTGCACATGGTAAGCAGCATGGCCAAGGCAAATCCATAACCGTAGAAGGCCGCACCCAGGTACAGGGAAACGCCCGTCAGCAGTACGTTGAGCACAACCAGTTGCAAGCACAGCCAGAGCACGATGCGGCGCTGGTCCAGATAGAAAAAGACGTTGAGCACGGCCATCAGCCCCACCTGCAGTGCTGCACCGATGACTTGCACTTTCAGCAGGGGCAGATACAGGTCGGAAATGCCCAGCCATCGGAGCAGGGAAGGCCCGGCCACAAAAGTCGCCAGAACAGCCAGGGACTGAATTTTGGCGATTTCGCCCAGGCCTGTTTGAACGGCATAGACCATTTCGTCGCGCATGGATTCGATGTATTCCAGTGTTCCTCCCTCACGCACAGCGTTGAAGAACTTGCTGTGGTATTCCACGAAGTCGGTTTCAATACGCACGAGAAACACGGCCATGCCCGGGATGACGGAGAGATAGGAGAGAAACACCGGAATGTCATAGATCAGCGAGGCACGCAGCCCGCCGATGATGACCTGGGAAGTGTTCTCGTAAAACCAGAACATCAGCTTGTCCGCCCAGATCCCTAGGTTGTAGAACAGGCCTGTGAAGATCAAGGAGCCGTAAAGCCACTGTGGGCGC
Organism: Pseudomonadota bacterium; assembly: GCA_023435325.1. Taxonomy (GTDB): domain Bacteria; phylum Pseudomonadota; class Gammaproteobacteria; order Burkholderiales; family Burkholderiaceae_C; genus Comamonas. The sequence continues at coordinate 5,664 of JAEYRT010000112.1, forward strand.
AGGAAGTCGAAAGCAATCAAGGTTTGGCGTGGGTTGAACTCTTGCAGCACCAAGGTCCACATACCGGCAAACAGTAGAAAGTGGCCAATCACGAAACTGCCCAGCAGGCCTTCCAGGCCAAAGTGGCGCAGCCCTGCGGACAGCAACACGATCAGTGCATAGCAACCGCCGAACAGCGCGGCAATCGCCTTATAGCGCTGCATGCCCGAGAGCAGCACGGTCAGTACCCACACGCCGCACAGCAAGCCAAAACCCGAGATCATCAGTATGCGGTAGAGCACACCTTGACCACGCAGCACCGTAAAGC
>JAEYRT010000116.1 GCA_023435325.1 Pseudomonadota bacterium
CGCGCGCAGTGCCTGCTGCACCCGCTCCCAGTGCGCTCGCTGACCCAGCTCGGCCGCACCCCAGCGCCCCTGCAATTGCACCCATGTCCCTTCGGGGCCAGCCGTCGTGTGGATGCGAGGAGCGGAATCGGTCATGAAGTTGTGATGAAGCAAAGTCTGCAGGGCACGGACACGTGAATCTCGGAAGCACGCACGGCTTGCGCCAGGACTTCCATTTCCCAGCCTTTCACGCAACGCCCCGGCGGGTATGAACAGGCCCCCAAGCTTACAAGTTTTCCCGCAACGCGCCGAAGGCGCAGCACCAGCGCGGCTGTCAGCGGCGCCCCGCACGCAGGCGACAGCACCAGTGCGGAACTACACGCTTTCCCTATCGACAGACGGTAGCAAGCCATCAAAATGTTTTTGCCAGCACCCACTTGGCGTCCTGTTGTGGGTCAGTCTCGAAACCATCCAATCATGAGCGACACCACCTTCGACTACATCATCATTGGAGGCGGAACAGCGGGAGCCCTGCTTTGCAATCGCCTCAGCGCGGACCGCAATGTCCGTGTTCTGCTGATCGAAGCGGGCCGCAAAGACGACTACCACTGGATTCACATTCCAGTCGGCTACCTGCACTGCATTGGCAATCCGCGCACCGACTGGCTCTACCAGACACAGGCCGAACCCGGCCTGAATGGCCGCAGCCTGCGTTACCCGCGCGGCAAAACCCTGGGGGGCTGCTCCAGCATCAACGGCATGATCTACATGCGCGGTCAGGCGCGCGACTACGCGCAATGGGCGCACATCACAGGCGACGATGCCTGGCACTGGGAAAACGTCCTGCCGGCCTTCAAGAAACACGAAAGCCACTGGCGCCTGGACGAAGGCCAGCCCCAAGACCCTGCCTTTGCCGCCTTACACGGACACAAGGGCGAATGGCGCGTGGAAAAGCAGCGCCTGCGCTGGGACATTCTGGATGCGTTTTCCCAGGCCGCACAGCAGGCCGGCATCCCGGCCACGCAAGATTTCAACGCCGGCACCAACGAAGGCGTCGGCTATTTCGAAGTCAACCAGAAAGAGGGGTTCCGCTGGAACACCGCCAAGGCGTTCCTGCGCCCCAAGTGCTATGGCCGCCCGAACTTCGAGATGTGGACCATGGCCCAGGCCATGCGCCTCATCACCGAACGCCAGGCCGATGGCTCCATGCGCTGCACAGGCGTGAATGTATGGACCGGCGAGGGCCTGGAACACGTGAGTGCCACGGAGGAGGTGATTGTCTGTGCCGGGGCCATCAATTCACCGCAATTGCTGCAGCTCTCGGGCATTGGCCCCGGCCAGCTGCTGCACGAACGCGGGATTGCGGTGGTCAGCGAACTGCCCGGCGTGGGCGCCAATCTGCAAGATCACCTGCAATTGCGCACCGTGTACAAGGTGCAGGAAGCCACCACGCTCAACACCTTGTCGGCCACCCGCTGGGGCAAATTGCGCATGGGTTGGGAATACCTGCTGCACCGCAGCGGCCCCATGAGCATGGCGCCGTCCCAGCTGGGCGTTTTTACACGCAGCCGCCCCGAGCTGGAACACCCGAATCTGCAATACCACGTGCAACCCCTGTCCCTGGATGCATTTGGCGAACCGTTGCACAGCTTCCCGGCCTTCACGGCCAGCGTCTGCAACCTCAACCCCACCAGCCGCGGCAGCGTGCTCATCCAGAGCCCGAACTTCGAGGACGCACCGCTGATTGCGCCCAACTACCTCAGCACGCCAGAAGACCGCCAAGTAGCTGCCGACAGCCTGCGGGTAACGCGCCAGATCGTGAGCCAACCTGCGCTGGCGCCCTACCGCCCCGAAGAGTACAAACCCGGTCCGCAGTACGACACCGACGAAGCACTGGCACGCGTGGCGGGCGAGATTGGCACCACCATCTTCCACCCCGTGGGCACCACCAGGATGGGGCGTGATCACGACCCCATGGCCGTGCTGGACAGCCGGCTGCGCGTGCGCGGGGTGCAGGGCCTGCGCGTGGTGGACGCGGGGGCCATGCCCACCATCACCAGCGGCAACACCAATAGCCCGACCTTGATGATGGCGGAGAAGGCAGCCGAGTGGATTCGCGCCGAACGCAAGGCCCGTACGGGTGCCGTGGCCCTGCCAGCCGCCGCGGTCGCCACCCGGTCTGAGGAAGCGGCGCAGGCGCTGACCATTTAAAAAGTGAGCAATTCACGCTTGTCTATCAATGCTTTTCAATAGAAAACACATTGAAATTACCGCTCTATCGGCGTGAAGAGCTCACCTTTCCAGTAGTTCGCTGGCTGGCAAGCCCCTGTTGCGCTGCGGTGTCAGACGCCACGCCAGCTGATTGCGGGAAAATCCCAATGCACCAAAGCAAGGCAAGGCTTAAAGTCCCTCTACTCTAGTGCGCACCAAGGTGCAGCAAAAAGAGGAGCCCGAGGAGACAACTCGATCCAGAACTAGACCAACACCCATAAAAGCATCCATCCATGAGATGCCTTTCCAGAACGCCGGTACCCCCGGCGTTTTTTATTTGGGCCAACGACGATCTGGGCTCCATGCGCCAGCGCACAATCTCCGCATCATGGAATGGATTTTTGTCTCTATCGCGTCGGCACTGGCCGGTTTTGTGGATGCCATCGTCGGCGGTGGCGGCCTGATCCTGGTGCCTGCCATGTTTGCCGCCTTTCCCAACACTGCCCCCGCCACCCTGTTTGGCACCAACAAAGCCGCCGCTGTCTGGGGCACGGCCATGTCCACCTGGCAATACAGCCGCCGCATCTCCATCACTTGGTCCACCATCGTGCCCGGCATTGCGGCGGCAGGTGTGGGGGCCTTTGTCGGGGCCTGGTCGGTCACCCTGGTCAACCCCGACTTTCTGCGCAAGCTGCTGCCCCTGATTCTGCTGGGCGTGCTGCTCTACACCCTGGTCAAAAAAGACATGGGGCGCGAGCACCTGCCACGCCATGGTCTGCGGGCCACCCAGTGGCTGACCGCTGCGATTGGCTTGGTCATCGGCTTTTACGACGGTTTTTTCGGTCCTGGCACGGGGAGTTTTTTTGTTTTCCTGCTGGTGCGCCTGCTGGGTTATGACTTCTTGAATGCTTCGGTCAACGCCAAGCTCATGAATGTGACCACCAACTTGGCAGCCATCGCGCTGTTTGCCCTGAAAGGACATGTCTGGTGGCACTTTGCCGTGCCCCTGGCCATCGCCAATGTGCTGGGCAGCGTGCTAGGCACCTGGATGGCGCTGCGCCATGGTGCGGGCTTTGTGCGCGTGATCTTCATCGTGGTGGTGGGGCTGCTGATTCTGAAAACCGGCTGGGACGCTTACGGCGTCTGATCCCAAGGGCTGCTGTTGCAGCCCTCTGCAGCCGAGAAGCCTCACTTCTATAATGGAGGGCTGCTTTCGCCTTCAGCCGCCCATTTTTGGTGCACTTCTCGCACCCTGAACCTTGGCGGCGTGGCGCCACGATCTGTGGCGCTATGGCCTCTCTTTCTTTCCGCGCCGCGTGGTGCGTGCGGAGGCTCCACCTCTGGAGCCGGGGGCCAAGAACCCTGCGATTGTCTCCAGGAACCCAACATGAAACGCATTACCCTGATTGCCACGGCCGCTGTCGCCGTGCTGGCTGCTACTGGTGCCCACGCCCGTAGCCTGGATGCCATCCAGAAGGACGGCACCCTGCGCCTGGCCACCGAAGGCTATTACGCCCCCTTTGCCTACTTCGAAGGCAAGAAGCTGACCGGCTTTGAAGTCGACCTGGCCGAGCACCTGGCCCAAAAAATGGGCTTGAAATTCGAGTGGAAAACCATTTCCTTTGACGCCCTGCTCACCGGTTTGAAGCAAGACCGCTGGGATCTGGTGATCTCTTCGCACGGCATCACCCCCGAGCGTGAGAAGGCCGTGACCTTCACCCTGCCCCACTACTGCTCGGGCGCACAGGTGATCTCCACCGACCCGGCCATCAAGGCAGGCAAGGATTTGGCAGGCAAGACCGTGTCCGCACAGACAGGCACGACTTACCTCGACTACGTGCAAAAGAACGTGCAAGGCGTCAAGCGCGTGGTGAACTTCCCCACCAACGAAGCCGCCATGAATGCGCTGATGACCAAGCGCGCCGACGCCTGGGTGACCGAGCGCTTCCTGGCCAAGGAAATGCTGCAGAAGAACCCCAAGATCAAGTTCAACCAAGGTGAACTGCTCTTCGTGGAGAAGATTGCCGCAGCCGTTGCCAAGGACAACAAGGAGCTGGCTGACGCGTGGAATCAAGCTTTTGCCGAGTCCTTGAAGGACGGCAGCTATGCCAAGATTTCGCAAAAGTGGTTCCAGGAAGACATCCGCTGCCCGGAATAACTCGCGAATGGGTTGATGGGCAACTCCCCTGAAGTTGCCCCTCCCAACGCCCTGACGATGATGCGCCAGGGCGTTTTTCGTTTTTCCTCTCCGGACCTTTTTCTATGTTGACCGCCATCTGGCCCTCCCATTGGAGCCGTACCCAGCGCAGCAACGCCACCTTGGTTTCCGCCCTTTTGCTGATGGTGGTGGTAGTGGCTGCGCTCGGCCAACTGCTGGCCCTGCTTCCTGAACCCATTGGTGACCATGCCGCCGAATTTGCCGACGGTGCGCGCACCACGCTGTACCTGACGCTGATCAGCGGCGCCATCGGTCTGCTGCTGGGCGTGGCTGCGGCCCTGGCCCGCACCTCGGCCAACGTGGTGCTGCGCACCATGGCCAGCGCCTATATCTGGATCATCCGTGGCACACCGCTGCTGGTGCAGATCCTGTTCATGTACTTTGCACTGCCGGTGCTGGTGCCAGGCTTGAACCTGCCGGACTTCGCCGCCGCAGTGGTGGCGTTGGCGCTGAACGTCGGTGCCTACAACGCCGAAGCCGTGCGCGCCGGTCTGAATGCCGTGCCGCGCGGCCAGGCAGAAGCTGCTCGCGCGCTGGGCCTGCCCAAAAGCCGCGTGTTTCTGGACGTGGTGTTCCCCCAGGCGTTCAAGATTTCGCTGCCCCCGCTGGTGAGCAACTTTGTCGCGCTGCTGAAAGACTCGTCGCTGGCTTATGCCATTGGCGTGGTGGAATTGACCAACGTGGGCAATCGCATCCAGTCGGCCACCTTCCAGCCGGTGGAGACGCTGGTCACCGTGGGCGTGACCTATCTGGTGCTGACCACGCTAGTGACGCAAGTGACTGCCGCTATCGAGTACCGCTTTGATGTGGAAGGACGCCAGAAATGAGCCAAGCCGCCAACACCCGCACGCCCTACATCGTGTGCGACAAGGTCACCAAAAGCTTTGGTGCCCACCAGGTGCTCAAGGGCGTGTCCACCCGCTTTAGCAAGGGCGAAGTGACGGTGATCATCGGCGCTTCGGGCTCGGGCAAATCCACGCTGCTGCGCGCCATCAACCGGCTCGAGCCCCATGACGGCGGCAGCATCACCATCGACGGCGTGGCCGTAACCGACCACGAAGCCACGCTGCAAAAGCAGCGCTGCGAAGTGGGCATGGTGTTCCAGCAGTTCAACCTGTTCGGCCACATGACGGTGCTGGACAACGTGACGCTGGCACCGCGGCGCATCCACAAAATCTCGCGCGAGCAGGCCAATGCCAAGGCCATGCATCTGCTCGAACGTGTCGGCATGCAGGCGCATGCGCACAAATACCCCTGGCAGCTCTCGGGCGGTCAGCAGCAGCGCGTGGCGATTGCGCGTGCGCTGGCGATGGAGCCGCAGGTCATGCTGTTTGACGAGCCCACCTCGGCGCTCGACCCCGAGATGGTGCAGGAGGTGCTGGAAGTCATGCGCGAGCTGGCCAAGAGCGGCATGACCATGATCGTGGTCACGCACGAAATGGGCTTTGCGCGTGAAGTGGCGGACCGCGTGATGTTCTTTGACCAGGGTTGCATCGCCCACGAAGCGCCGCCTGCCGAGTTCTTTGCGAATCCGGCCAACGAGCGCATTGCCGCCTTCATTGGTCGCGTAGCCCATTAAACGCCGCCAACACCGCCCAGCAAGCCACTGGTTTGCAGGGTGGTGTTGGCGAGTCTAAGAATTAAAAACAATAGCGACTAGCGCTTGATATCTCTTATTTTCAGATAGTTTTCTATTTGAAATTATTGATCTATCAGCATTAGCCGCTTTCTTTTTGCAAGCATATTCATGCGCACTCAACGACTGGGGCTGCTGGCCCTGCTGCTGGTGACTGCCGTCTGGGGCACGACTTTTCCTGCCATGAAGCAGTTGTCGTCGGATTTGTCCGCCCTGCACATCATCTGGCTGCGTTTTGGCATGGCGGCCCTGGTGCTGCTGCCGCTGTGGTGGGGCATGCGCTGTGCCGAATGGCGCTGGGGTCTGGGCCTGGGTGTGCTGAACTTTCTGGCCTTTTGGCTGCAGATCGAAGGCCTGGGTCTGACCACCAGCAACCGCAACGCCTTTGTCACGGGGCTGAATGTGCTGATCGTGCCCCTGATCGCCTGGCTGATATTGCGTCGCCGCATGGGCTGGCAGGTCTGGCTGGCCGTGCTGCTGGCGGTGGGCGGCATGTGCCTGATGTTCTTTGAAGATGCCCCCTGGAACTGGGGCGACACGCTGACGCTGTGCAGTGCCGTGGTCTATGCGATCTACATCCTGGTGATGGAAGCCGCCGCGCTGCGCAATCAGGCGAACCCGCTGCGGGCCACGCGCATGGCCGCAGCGCTGGCAGGCTCGATGTGGGCCTGCACCACGCTGGTCCTGCTGGTGCAGCCGCAAGGCATGCAGCAGCTGCAGACCAGTGCCCAAGCCCTGACAGCCAACGCCTGGCTGGCCATGGTGTACCTGGGCTTGGTGGCCAGCGCGCTGGTCGTGGTCCTGCAGGCCTGGGGCCAGCAGCGGGTGGATGCCATGCGCAGCGCCATCGTGTTCGGACTGGAGCCGGTGTTTGCCGCGCTCACCGCTTGGTGGCTGATCGATGAGCGCATGGGGTTGGTAGCCATCGCTGGTGCCGTGCTGATCGTGGCCGCGCTGATCTTCAGCCAGTGGACCCCCGGCAGCGTCGCTGCTGCCAAGGCGCCGGTTTAATCTTCCGGCAGGCCCATCAGGTCAAAGCGCGGCGCGGGCTCTTCGTCGATTTCCAGCCCTGGCAGCTCCACCGCGGTGCCCGCAGCCGGGGCCGCCACGGCATTGCCGTCGGCCACGGCCTCCAGCACGCGCGGCTCTCCCACACCGGGCAGCACCATGCGCTCAAAATGCGCCATGACTTCGCTGCCCTTGCGCGGCGTGCCGATCGGGCGCCCCGCCTGCCCCTTGCGCATGGCAGCCATGTCCTCCACGCTAGGATAGTGGTCCAGCAGCCAGTAGTCGAACACGCGGCGCGCGATCGGGGCCGCAGCTGCTGCACCAAAACCGGCGTTTTCCACAATCAGGGCCAGCGCGATCTTGGGGTTCTCCGCAGGCGCATAGGCCATGTACAGCGAGTGGTCACGCTGGTGCTCAGCCAACTTGGCGGCGTTGTACTTGTCCTTCTGGCCAATCGTCACGGCCTGTGCTGTACCGGTCTTGCCGGCCGAGGTATAGGGGGCATTCGCAAACACACGGCGTGCCGTACCTTCCACCGTCACCGCCTGCACAGCGCTGCGCACGGCTTCGACATGTTCTTTCTTGTAGCCCATGTCCTTGCCGGGGTCCCTGTACAGCGGCTTGAACTGCCGCGAGACGGAGTCGATCGTACCCTTACCCAGATGGGGACGGTGCTGCACGCCATGGTTGGCCAGCATGGAAGTGGCATAGGCCATCTGCAGCATGGTGAAGTGGTTGTAACCCTGACCGATGCCCAGCGAGATGGTCTCGCCCGCATACCACTTCTTCTGCTCGGGGCGCTTGTAGGCGTTGCGCTTCCATTCCGTGCTGGGCAGCACACCCTTGCTTTCACCGATCAGGTCGATGCCCGTCTGCCGGCCAAAGCCCATGGGCGAGAGGTATTCGTGAATCAGATCCACGCCCATGTCGTTAGCCAGCATGTAGTAGTAAACGTTGGACGACTTGATGATGGAGCGTCGCAAATTGGTCGGTCCGTTGGGGTGCCCTGAGCGGAACACGTGGCCCGCAAACGTCCAGCTGCCGTTGTCCTGGATGGTAGTTTCGATCTTGCGCTTGCCCGACTCCAGCCCTGCCAAGCCCATGAACGGCTTGTAGATCGAACCTGGTGGATAGGTGCCGCGCAGCGCGCGATTGAGCAGCGGCCGATCCAGCGAATTGTTGAGCAGATCCCAGTTTTCCTGGTCGATGCCATCGACGAACAGGTTCAGGTCGTAGCCGGGCTTGCTGACCATGGCCAGTACTTCGCCGTTGCGTGGATCCATGGCCACCAGCGCGCCACGGCGCTCGCCATACAGGTCTTCCACCAGTTTTTGCAGGCCCACATCCAGGCTCAGCACCACGGTATCACCGGGCGTGGCGGGACGGCTGTTGAGGCGCCGCACGGCAAAACCGCCAGCCGTGGTCTCCAGCTGCTCCCAGCCGGTGGTGCCATGCAGCTGGCGCTCGTAGCTTTGCTCGATGCCCAGCTTGCCGATCACCTCGGTGCCGCGGTAGTTGGCGTAGTCCTCACTGTCTTCCAGCGCTTCCTGCTCCCGCTGGTTGATGCGCCCGATGTAACCCACCACATGGCCGGCTACATCCTGCAGCGGGTAGTTGCGGAAAAAGCGGGCCTTGATGTCCACCCCTGGAAAACGCCAGCGCTGCGCCGCGAAGCGCGCCACTTCTTCATCGGTCAGGCGCGTGCGGATGGGAATGGATTCAAAGCGTTTGGAGTCCTCCATCAGCCGCCGGAACTTGCGCCGGTCGCGCGGCGTGATGTCCACCAGCTGGGACAGCTCATTGATGGTCTCTTCCAGGTTCTTGACCTTGGAACGTGTGAGCTCCAGCGTATAGGCCGAATAGTTGGTGGCCAGCACGATGCCATTGCGATCCAGAATCTGCCCGCGGTTCGGCACGATGGGCACCACCGCCGTGCGGTTGCTCTCGGCACGTTCGGCAAACGCGTCGTGGCGCACCACCTGCAGCACGAACAGGCGAAACACCAGGACGCCGAACATGAGCAGCACCACAATGGCAACCACCCAGATGCGCAGCCGGAACTTGGACAGCTCTGCTTCGCTGTTACGCACCTCGAAGCCGCTCATGGCAGCTCCTGCAGGAACGGGAAATGACTGCGTTGCTGCATGGCCGGGCTCTTACAGTGGTCGGTTGCTGTCTGCATCCGGCGCACGGCGCTGCGGCGCCAGCAAGATGGCACTGACAATCGGCCACAGCAGCATCTCCAGCAGCGGTGCCAGCGCAATCCAGAAGCCCGGGAACATGCCACCAGCCAGCATGCGGATCAGCATCTGCAGCAGATGCGCGCCCGCAAACAGGGGCAGCAGCTGCAGCGCCTGGGTCAAAGGTGAAAACCACATCATGCGGCGGCTGAAGCGCTGCGAAAAATACACCACCAACACATAAGTAAGCGCATGCTGACCCAGCAAGGCCGTCTGCTGCACATCGACCCCCAGCCCCAGCAGGAACGCCACGGTCATCGGCATGCGCTGGGGATGGTGCATGGCCCAGAACGCCAGCACCAGCATCAGCACATCGGGCATCCAGACAAAGCCGCCCAAAGGCAGCAGACTGAGCAGGAATGCCACCGCCACGCTCAATGCAATGAAAGCCGGACTCACCGGCATCAGCAATTGCTGACCACGCGGCATGATCATGGGCTGCCTCCTGTGCCTGGGCGCTTGGCGGGCGTAGCCCGGCGCTGGGCCGATTTGTCTTCCCGCTCGGCCTGCTCCTGTGCCTCCGTCGGCACGATGGGCTCCGCATCGGGAACATGGGCTGCCTTGAGCACGTTCAGCGGTGTCATCACCACCACATGCAAGGCCCCGTCAATACGGGCCATGGGTTCGCAATAAATACGCATGAATGGCGATTGGGAGCGTCGCTCCACCTCGACCACACGCGCCACCGGCAGGCCTGCCAGATACACACCGTCCATGCCGCTGGTCACGAGCACATCGCCCTCCTGCACATCGGCATCATTGGGCATGAAGCGCAGTTCCATGCCATCGGTGCGCAGGTTGGAGGCATCGCCATACGCCACGCTGCGTGCGCCCGTGCGCTGCACCATCACGGGAATCATCTGTTCGCGGTCGGACAGCAGCGTCACCTCACTGGAGAACGGCTGCACACGCGTGACCTGGCCCAGCACGCCCAGATCATCAATCACGGGGCTACCGGCCTCAATGCCCGCCACCTGCCCCTTGTCCAGCACGACGCGGCGCGTATAACTGTCCGGGGTTTCATACATCACCTCGGCGGCCACGGTGGTCACCGCCAGACGGGGCCGCAGTTCCATCAAGGCACGCAGCTGGCGGTTTTCTTCCAGCAGCTTTTCGGCATCGTTGGCCTTGAGTGCCATGTTGGCCATCTGGCGGCGTGCCTCCACCGCATCGGCCTGCGCAGCATGCAAGTCCTGAAAATAGCCCTGTGCATTGCCTGCCCAGCCCACGGGCTGCATCACCGCCCATTGCAGGGGGAACAACAGGGCCGATACGGCCTGGCGCACCGGCATGGTGATTTGCAGGCGCACGTCGGCCAGCATCAGGACCACGGCCAGGGCGCTGAACAGCAGCACACGGGTGGCTGCCGAAGGCCCATGTTTGAACATGGAAGGAGCATCGCGCTCCAGCGTTCTCAAGCTCATGCGCAGCGCCTCCGGGTGCGCGCCTTCTCACGGACGGCCAAGCCGCCCGAGCCGGCAGGGGTGCGAGCCTTTGCAATATGCATGGGAAGTCATTCCAACCCAGAAGCTGCCGCCCTCTTGCGCTGCAGGAGGCGGCAGGTCAGAGGTCATCAGTCGCTGGTGAATATGCCGCCCTGACGGTCCAGGCTGTCCAGCGCCATGCCGCAGCCACGCACCACGCAGCTCAGCGGCTCTTCGGCCACCAGCACGGGCAGGCCGGTTTCCTCGGCCAGCAAACGGTCCAGGTCACGCAACAGCGCGCCGCCGCCAGTCAGCATCATGCCGCGTTCGGCAATGTCGGCGCCCAGCTCGGGTGGCGTCTGCTCCAGCGCATTCTTCACGGCAGAGACGATCTGGTTCAGCGGCTCGGTCAGCGCTTCCAGCACTTCATTGGAAGAGATGGTGAAGCTGCGCGGCACGCCTTCGGACAGGTTGCGACCCTTGACTTCCAGTTCCTTGACTTCAGATCCAGGGAAGGCCGAGCCGATTTCCTTCTTGATCAGTTCGGCAGTGGGCTCACCGATCAGCATGCCGTAGTTGCGGCGGATATAGCTGATGATGGCTTCGTCGAACTTGTCGCCACCGACGCGCACGGAACCCTTGTAGACCATGCCGCCCAGCGAGATCACGCCCACTTCAGTCGAGCCGCCGCCGATGTCCACCACCATGGAGCCAGAAGCTTCGGAGACGGGCAGGCCCGCACCGATGCCGGCAGCCATGGGCTCTTCAATCAGGTACACGGCTGTGGCGCCAGCGGCTTCGGCCGCGTCCTTGATGGCGCGGCGTTCCACCTGGGTCGAGCCGCAAGGCACGCAGATGATGATGCGCGGGCTGGGTGTCATCACATTGCGGGGGTGCACCATCTTGATGAACTGCTTGATCATCTGCTCGGTGATCACAAAATCAGCAATCACACCGTCCTTCATGGGGCGGATGGCTTCGATGTTGCCGGGCACCTTGCCCAGCATGGCCTTGGCTTCACGGCCAACGGCTTGAATCACTTTCTTGCCGTGGGGGCCACCTTCGTGGCGAATGGCGACGACCGAAGGTTCGTCCAGCACAATGCCCTTGTCACGGGCGAAGATCAGGGTGTTGGCAGTGCCAAGGTCAATGGCGAGGTCGGTCGAGAAGTACCGACGGAAAGCTCCGAACATTCAATTTTCCTCTCAGGCACAGCAAGCGCTTCGGCGTGCTATCGCCGGGGTGTAGTTCAACAGGAATCAGGGGGAATCAAAACTTGGCTTTTCTGCACAATCGAAGCCATCCCAAGATGGTAATTGCACAAAGACAAGATAATACCGTATCCCCTGTGAATAACTCATGGCGGCTGGGGCCGCTTGATAGCTTTACATCCGGTTTCGAACCGCAGCAAAACCCTATGGCACTCACCTCGAACGACATTGCCCGCATCGCCAACTTGGCGCGGCTCGAACTCTCCTTAGAAGAAAGTGAGCGCATGCTCACGCAACTCAACGGTTTTTTTGGCATCGTCGAAAAAATGCAGGCTGTGGATACCTCCGGTGTCCAGCCCCTGGCCCACCCTGTAGCCGCCATCCAGGACGTGGTGCTGCGCCTGCGTGAAGACGTGGCCAGCGAGCCCAACCAGCGCGAAGCGAATATGCAAAATGCCCCTGCACAGGGCGAGGGTCTGTTCCTCGTGCCCAAGGTCATCGAATAAGCGCAAGGCAAGAACAAGCACATGAGCAATACCGAACTGCATCACCTGGGCGTGGCCGAACTGGCCGCCCAGCTCAAGAACAAAACCATCTCCGCGGTCGAAGCCGCCCAGCATTTCCTGGCCCGTGCCCAGCAGCACCAGAACCTGGGTGCTTTTGTGGCGATCAACGAAGAAGCCACTTTGCAGCAGGCCAAGGCTGCGGACGCCCTGATCGCTGAAGGCAAGGGCGGCCGTCTGGCCGGTGTGCCCATTGCGCACAAGGACATCTTTGTCACCAAAGACTTTCCCACCACCGCCGCTTCCAAGATGCTGGAAGGCTATCAATCGCCGTTTGATGCAACCGTGGTCACCAAGTTGGCCCAAGCCGGTGTGGTGAATCTGGGCAAGCTCAACTGCGACGAATTCGCCATGGGCGGTGCGAACGAGAACTCCGCTGTAGCTCCTGTGGGCTTTGACAGCGCCCAGCCCGTGCGCAACCCCTGGAATACCGAGCGCGTGCCCGGTGGCTCGTCTGGCGGCTCGGCCGTGGCAGTGGCAGCCCGCTTGGCCCCGGCTGTGACCGGCACGGACACTGGCGGTTCCATCCGCCAGCCCGCATCGTTTTGCGGCATCACCGGCATCAAGCCCACCTATGGCCGCGCCAGCCGCTACGGCATGATCGCGTTTGCTTCGTCCCTGGACCAGGCTGGCCCCATGGGCCGCAGCGCCGAAGACTGCGCCTTGCTGCTGTCCGAGATGTGCGGCCCCGATCTGGACCGTGACTCCACCAGCTTGGACGTGCCTGCTGAAGACTTCACCGCGAAGTTGAATGACAGCATCGAAGGCCTGCGCATCGGTATCCCCGCTGAGTTCTTTGGCGAAGGTCTGTCTGCCGACGTGCGCGCCACCGTGGACGCCGCTCTGAAGGAATACGAAAAGCTCGGCGCCAAGCTGGTGCCCATCAGCCTGCCCCGTACCGAGCTGTCTGTGCCCGTGTACTACATCTTGGCGCCGGCGGAAGCCTCGTCGAACCTGTCGCGCTTTGATGGGGTGATGTTTGGCCACCGCG
>JAEYRT010000144.1 GCA_023435325.1 Pseudomonadota bacterium
CTACACTGCAGTGATGGATTCAGATCAAAAAAAGAAAATCGAGACGACGTCCGCCCGTGCGCTCAGTCGTGGCGATCCCACACACTGGTGGCGTTCGTGGTGGCGCAGCCTTTCTCCCACGCACCAGGACCGACTGGCTGCCTTGGCGCCCTTAGTTTCCGTGGCGCTGTTCATGGCTGCAATCGTTGCAGCTTTCTGGTATTTGCGCGCAGAGGAGATTGACCGCGACCAGCAAGCCCTTAAACGCGATGTGGAATATGCGCAGCAACGCATGCGCCTGCGTTTGCTGGAGCGTCAGGAGCAGGTCATGCGCATTGCGCGTGACATCGCCTATGGCGATATCGGAACGTCTGAGTTCGTGAATCGTGCGGAAGTGCTGGTCACCCAATACCCCGAGCTGCAAATCCTGACCTGGGTGGACCGTGATGGCCGCATCATCACCAGCTACGCAGCCCCCACGGTGCCCAGCGCCCAGCTGCGCATGCCCAGCGAAACCCTGGACAAGGGAGAGGCAGCGCAGAGCTTTCAGCTGGTACGCAGCACCAACCAGCCCATCTACACCCAGCCACACGTGGAAGAAGGCGGCAGCCCGCCTTTGCTGCAGTTCCATACACCTGTGATTGGCACAACCAGCTTTGGCGGCACGGTGATGGCCGAATACTCCATCGACAGCCTGATGCGCTACGCCACCCCGAGCGAGTTGCTGGCGCGTTATGCCATCACCATGCTGGACAACGAAGGGCGACTGATCGCGGGCAAGCCGCTGACATTTGAAAATGCCTCCAAGGCTTGGCACACGTTCGCACGTCCCAAGGCCGCGGAATACCAAGTGCCGATTGCGCCCGTGGGCGAATCCCTGGTTCTGCGTGTCCAGGTTTATCGCACTTCACTGAGCATGATAGGCAATGGCATGTTCTGGCTGGTCGCGGCCTTGAGCTTGCTGACCTCTTGGCTGCTGATGGGTACCTGGCGCCACACGCGCAAGCGCCTGCGTGCGCAGGAAGCGCTTGTGGCGGAAACCAATTTCCGTCGCGCCATGGAAAACTCGCTGCTGACCGGCATGCGTGCGCTGGACATGCAAGGCCGCATCACCTATGTGAATGCCGCGTTCTGCCAGATGACCGGCTGGAATGAACAGGAGCTGGTGGGCCAGACCCCGCCCTATACCTACTGGGCCGAGAGCGACTATGAATACTTGAGCGCTCGCCTCAAGGACGAGCTCAGCGGCAAGACCGCCCAGGGCGGCTTTCAGGTGCGGGTGCGCCGCAAGAACGGCACCATGTTTGATGCACGGCTTTACATCTCGCCCCTCGTGGATGCCCACGGACAGCAGACCGGCTGGATGTCTTCGATGACGGACATCACGGAATCCAAGCGCATCCGCGACCAGCTGGCGGCCTCGCATGACCGCTTCACGATTGTGCTGGAAGCACTGGATGCCTCGGTGTCCGTGGCTCCGCTGGGCAGCGCGGAGCTGTTGTTCGCCAACAAACTCTATCGCCAGTGGTTTGGTTCGCAAACCAACGGTCACCTGCAGTTGGTGCAGCAAGGCGGCTTGCCCAGCGAGCGCTCCGATGCGGAATCCGTAGACGACGAAGACGGCCTCATGGGCTTTCCTACCGAGACGCTGACCAGCTCCAGCAGCAACAATGCGGAAATCTATGTGGCGGAACTGGGCAAATGGCTGGAAGTGCGCTCGCGCTATCTGAGCTGGGTGGACGGACGCCTGGCACAAATGGTGATTGCCACGGACATCACCCAGCGCCGCCTGGCCGAAGAGCAGGCCGCCCGCCAGGCCGAGCAGGCGCAGACCGCCAGCCGCCTGATCACCATGGGCGAAATGGCATCCAGCGTGGCGCATGAGCTGAACCAGCCGCTCACCGCCATCAGCAACTACAGCAGCGGCATGCTCTCCCGCCTGGAAAGCGGTTCGCTCACCGAGTCGCAGATGCGCTTTGCACTTGAAAAGACAGCCCACCAAGCACAACGTGCGGGTCAGATCATTCAACGCATCCGCTCGTTCGTGAAGCGCAGTGAGCCCAACCGCACGCTGTCCAAAGTGGAAACCATGGTGGAAGAAGCGCTCGAACTGGCAAATATCGAAATGCGTCGCCGCAACGTGCGGCTGACGCATTTTGTGCAGCCTCGCATTCCGCTGGTCATGGCCGACACCATTCTGATTGAGCAGGTGCTGATCAACCTGATCAAGAATGCCGGCGAATCCATCGATCAGGCACAGCGCCCGCCTGCACAACGCCAGGTTGCCCTGCGCGTGGTGACCAAGGAGACAGAAGGTCTGATGGGCGTAGAGTTTTCTGTGCAAGACTCCGGCAAAGGTCTGCCCCCAGAGGTTCAGGAACGTTTGTTTGAAGCCTTTTTCTCCACCAAGAACGAAGGCATGGGCATTGGTTTGAACCTGTGTCGTTCCATTGTCGAGTCGCATAACGGCCGCATGGCCGCCGAGAACCTCTACAATGATTCGCAAGTGGTGGGTTGCCGGTTCTCCTTCTGGATACCGCTGGCCGCCGCTCAGGAAAAGGGAGACAACCTTTCTTCGGCAATTAATCCAAATACAAGGAATCCTGCATGAGCTTGACACCTAAAAAAGGTACTGTCTACGTAGTGGATGACGACGAGGCCGTCCGCGACTCGCTGCAATGGCTGCTGGAGGGCAAAGATTACCGCGTGCGCTGCTTTGACTCGGCCGAGTCCTTTCTCTCGCGCTACGATCCCCGCGAAGTGGCCTGCCTGATTGCCGACATTCGCATGGGCGGCATGACGGGCTTGGAGCTGCAAGACAAGCTGCTGGAACGCAAGTCCCCGCTGCCCATCGTTTTCATCACCGGACACGGCGACGTGCCCATGGCCGTGAACACGATGAAAAAAGGCGCGCTGGACTTCATCCAGAAACCTTTCAACGAAGAAGACCTGCTCAACATCGTCGAGCGCATGCTGGACCGCGCACGCGAAGCGTTTGCCGATCACCAGCAGGCTGCCAGCCGCGAAGCGCTGCTGTCCAAACTCACAGGCCGTGAATCGCAGGTGCTGGAGCGCATTGTGGCGGGCCGCCTGAACAAGCAGATTGCTGACGATCTGGGCATCAGCATCAAGACCGTGGAGGCGCACCGCGCCAACATCATGGAAAAGCTGGGTGCCAACACCGTGGCCGACCTGCTCAAGATCGCCCTGGGCTCCAACGCTGCCAGCAAGACCACAGCGTAAAATCCACGGCATTCGCCCATCCGCTGCCAGCCATTTGGGACATCCCAGATCGCTGGCAGTTGTTTTTTCTTCTGCACGTATTTTCACCATGACAGCCCAGATCATCGACGGCAAAGCCCTCTCCGCCCAATTGCGTACCGAAGTTGCCCAGCGCGCAGCTGCACTCACTGCCCAGGGCATCAAGCCCGGTCTGGCCGTGGTGCTGGTGGGTGACAACCAGGCCTCCCAGGTCTACGTACGCAACAAGGTCAAGGCCTGCGAAGACGTGGGCTTTCATTCCGTGCTGGAAAAGTACGACGCCACCATGACCGAAGCCGAGTTGCTGGCCCGCGTCGAAGCGCTGAACAACGACCCCAGCATCCACGGCATCCTGGTGCAGCTGCCCCTGCCCAAGCACATTGACGACCACAAGGTCATCGAAGCGATTTCACCCCTTAAGGATGTGGACGGTTTCCACGTGGCCAGCGCTGGTG
>JAEYRT010000254.1 GCA_023435325.1 Pseudomonadota bacterium
GCTGCAGCCACTCCGAATCCCGTGCGCGCCTTGGTCTCCACCGCCAGTACCATCACCACGACCGACGGTGTGCAGCTTTACTACAAGGACTGGGGGCCCAAGAATGGTCCGGTGGTCACCTTCAGCCATGGCTGGCCGCTGAATTCGGACAGCTGGGAATCACAAATGATGTTCTTGGCCTCCAAGGGCTACCGCGTGGTGGCACACGACCGCCGCGGCCATGGCCGCTCCAGCCAGGTATGGGATGGCAATGACATGGACCACTATGCAGACGATCTGGCCGCCGTCATCCATGCACTGGACCTCAAGGACGTCACCCTGGTGGGCTTTTCCACCGGCGGAGGGGAAGTGGCGCGCTATATCGGCCGCCATGGCACAGCCCGGGTCAAAAAGGCTGCGCTGATCAGCTCCGTCCCACCGCTCATGCTCCAGACTGCAGACAACCCTGGTGGCCTGCCCATCGAAGTGTTTGACGGCATACGCAAGGCTGCACTGGAGAACCGCTCACAGCTGTACCTGGACATTGCCTCTGGCCCCTTCTTTGGCTTTAACCGCCCCGGCGCCCGGCCCAACCAGGGCCTGATCCAGTCCTTCTGGGCACAGGGTATGCAAGGCGGCCACAAGAACACTTATGACTCGATCGCCGCATTCTCGGCTACCGACTTCCGTGCCGATCTCCAGAAGTTTGACGTGCCAACGCTGGTGATCCATGGTGATGACGATCAGGTCGTGCCAATCGATGCGGCAGGCAAGGCATCTGCTGCACAGATCAAGGGGGCCCAACTGATTGTGTACCCCGGTGCACCGCATGGCCTGACCGACACGCACAAGGATCGTCTGAACCAAGACCTGCTGGACTTTCTGCAAAAGTAAAAACCATTGGGCAACAAAAAGGCTCCGCGTGCGGAGCCTTTGCCGTGATTGCGCCTTGACCTACGGTTCATTAACGCGCTGCATAGGCCTCAATATCGGTGTAGCTGAAGCCTGCATTGCGCAGCGCTTCGTACAGGCGGTCACGGCCTGTCAAGGCTTCGGGCGAACCCAGGCGGTCCACCACCTGCTTGCTCCAGTCCATCTCCTTCATGCCCTGCTCGCGCATAAAGCTGCGCAGCGTGTCGTTGTAATTGCCGATCTCCTGCTGCTGATCGACGGGCACCTGGTACTGCTCGCGGTGCAGCACGGCCTCTTGAGGCAGGCGTGGCTTGACATCTGCCGGGCGTGCGGGGTCAGGATGCCCCACCACGAGGCCGAACACGGGAAAGACGTTTTTGGGCGTGCCCAGCACCTCGGCCACTTTCTCGGGTTGGTTGCGCATGCCACCGATATAGCAGGTGCCCAGCCCCATGGCTTCCGCTGCAACCACGGCGTTCTGTGCAGCCAGGGCGGCATCGATCACGCCCATCAAAAACGTGTCCAGGTAGTGCAGGCCGACAGGTTCACGGCCCTGGGCTTGGCCCAGGCGTGCGATGCGGGACAGATCGGCCAGCCACACTAGTACCAGAGGGGCTGCACTCAAGTGCTTTTGCTGACCGACCAACTGGGCCAGCTGGTCACGACGCTCCTGCGACTCGACGGCAATCACGCTCCAAGTTTGCAGATTGGAGGATGTAGGCGCTGACTGCGCTGCAGCCACCATAGTTTCGATGGTGTGGGCAGGCAAGGCATCGCGCAGAAAGTGCCGGACCGAGCGGTGGCTCAGCATGGCGTCCAGCACAGGTACATCAGGCAGGGTCAGGGCAGGCGCTTCATCGCCGTAGCGCGCTTGCAGGGCAGCAACAGTCATGCAGGCTCTCTTGGTTAGGTTGCAGAAACCAAGCATTCTAGAAAGCTGCAAAGCCCCCGCCTGCCCAGGCTTATGCCGCAGGTGACAAATAGGTTTGATAGCTGTCAGCGCTGATTGCACCACGTTTTCCAATATTTTTATATTGCAAAACAAGGCAGAACAAGCGCTGAAAGCTTTCTTATTGAGAGCGCCTTGCCCACAGGTGCTGCAACCACATGCCTGCCAGCATGGCGGCCACGAACAACCAGACTTCGGCATGGCCGGTCACCAGATTCATCACTGCTGGCCCAGGGCAAAAACCTGCCAGCCCCCAACCCACGCCAAACAGTGTGGCCCCGGTCAACAACTGGCGATCGACCACGGTGGCAGTCGGCAGCTGCATGGGTTCGCCCAAAAAGGAGGTGGTGCGCTTTTTGGCCCAGGTGAATGCCAACAGGCCGACGGCAATCGCACCGCCCATGACCAGCCCCAGCGAGGGATCCCAGTGGCCCCATACATCCAGGAAGTTTTGCACCTTGGCAGGATTGCCCATACCGGACAGGATCAGGCCCAGACCAAACACCAGGCCTGCAACCCAGGCTGCTACGATCGTCATGACTTAAGCTCCCACCACATGGCGCATCACAAACACGGTGAGCACGCCCGCAGCCATGAAGACCAGCGTGGCCACCAGCGACCGCAACGACAGGCGCGACAGTCCGCACACCCCATGACCGCTGGTGCAGCCCGAGCCCAGGCGCGTGCCAAAACCCACCAACAAGCCTGCTGCCATGATCACCACCGGATTGCCGGGCATGCTCATCTCAGGCAAGGGCGCCCACAGCTGCCACACCCACGGCGCGATCAGCAACCCCAGTACAAAGGCAGCGCGCCAGCCCCATTGCGCAAAGCTGCGCCACGTGCCCGCCTGCAGCAGGCTGCCGACCATGCCACTGATGCCGGTGATGCGCCCCAGCAGCAGCACCATCAGCGCCGCGGCGGCGCCAATCAACAGCCCCCCTGCCAGCGAGGCTCCAGGTGTGAACAAATCCCAGGCAATGCTCATGGCTGTGCCCCTCCACAAAACAATTGATGTACCAACTGCATCAGTTGCAGGGCACGGTCGTCGGCCGCCTGGTAGCGGATGAACTTCCCCTCCCGCTCGGTGCTGACCAGCCCTTCGCGGCGCAACACCCCCAACTGCTGGGACAGCGTCGGTTGATGGATGCCCGTCAGCTGTTCCAGCTCACCCACGGTGCGCGGCTGCATGGCAATCTGGCACAGCAGCATCAAACGGTCTTCATTGCCCAGCACCTTGAGCATGGCCACCGCCTCACCCGCATGGGCGCGCATGGCCGTCACATCCATGGCAGCTGCGACAGGCGGGGAAGTGTGTACATCCACAGTCATAAATTTGTCTTTCCTTCACTTTCACGGGCCATGCACCCTGCTGGCCCCCATCCAAGCGCCGGCACCACAGGGCGCATGAACATCACGAACGCCGTTTCAGCGGGCAGGTGTTCCAGCCCAGCAAGGGGTAGAGCGGACAAAAACGCAGCAAGCCGGTGATCAGGGGCAGCGCCCCCAGCCATCCCCACCAACCCACGACACCGGTTGCCGCCAGACCCAGCAGCACCAATCCGATCACCACACGCAGCCCGCGGTCCCAACCACCTACATTCGCTTTCATGCTATCTCCTTGTTTGCCGTGGCCCCTACACCCCATGTGCACGGTTGCCCGATAGATTGGCTGCAGCACCCAGGATGACATCCCTCTTGCCCATACAATCTATTTTTTTATATTATATTAAAAAGCAATTTATTGCATATGCACTTGCTTGTAGCTACGGCTCTTGCTTGAATCTGCTCAGAAAGGA
>JAEYRT010000007.1 GCA_023435325.1 Pseudomonadota bacterium
AGCTGCACCTGCAGCTCGTCTTCCAGTTTTTTGATGTGCGCCGTCACATTCGACTGCACGGTGTGCAAGCGCTGCGCGGCAGCACCGAAGCTGCCGGTGCTGCACACGGCATCAAAAATGCGTAGGGATTTGAGCTGCATGTGTGGGGACGCGATGTTCGATCATGAAACAAGATGATGAGTTTCATTTTGAATCATTGGACATGATGATGACAAGCGCCTAATCTGTCTCCATTCCTGGAAGGTGAGCTGTGATCCGACGCTGTGAAATCCCCCTGTTCCTGACCGGTTTCCTCGCCACGCTCAGCGGCGTGGGCCTGGCCCGTTTTGCCTATACCGCCCTCATGCCGCAAATGGTGCTGGCAGGCTGGTTCACGGGTGAACAGGTGGCCTACCTGGGCGCCGCCAATCTGCTGGGCTACCTCATCGGTGCGCTGGCTGCGGCCCCGATGGCCGAACGCCTGGGCGCCGTGCGCGTGCTGGTGCTGTGCTGGCTGGCCGTGGCGCTGAGTTTTGCAGGCTGCAGCGTGGCCCAGCCCATGCCGGTGTTCTTTGTCTGGCGGCTGATCTCTGGCATTGCCGGCGCCACCCTGATGGTGCTCGGCCCTTCAGTGGCCATGGCCGCTACGCCCCTGGAGCGCCGTGCGGCGCTGGGGCCGCTGATGTTCTGCGGCATTGGCGTGGGCGCCCTGCTTTCGGCCACGCTGGTGCCTGCGCTGGCGCAGCAAAGCCTGAGTGCCGTCTGGATCGGGCTGAGTGCTGTCTGCTTTGCCACCCTTTGGTGGGGCTGGCGCCATGCGCGGGCGCTGCCTGCGCCGGCGCCAGTGGCCGTCACGCCCCAGTCAGGCAGCGCAGCCTTGCCTGCAGCGGCAGTGTGGAGCTTGCCGGTGATCCTGGTCTTCATGGCCTATGGCTGCGATGCATTCGGCTTTGTGCCGCACACCGTGTTCTGGGTGGACTATCTGGCACGCGAACTCGACCTGGGCGCGGCCTACAGCGCCACGCAATGGGCCATCTTCGGCCTGGGCGCTGTCGCAGGGCCGCTGTGTGCATCACTGTGTGCCACGCGTTTTGGCTGGTGGCGCACCACCACGGGAGCCTATGCCCTCAAGGCCGTGGCCATCGGCTTGCCGCTGGTGTGGGTGGGGTTTACCGGACATGCGGTCTCGGGCTTTATCGTCGGTGCGCTATCGCCCGGCATGGCCGCCATCACCTCAGGCTATCTGATGCAGCTGATCGGCCCGGCACGCCACAAACGGATGTGGGGCTATGCCACGGCCGTGTTTGCACTGCTGCAGGCCACTGCAGGCTATGTCATGGCCTATATCTATGCCAGCACGGGCAGCTACACCAGCCTGTTTGCCATGGGCTGCACCGCCCTGGCACTGGGTACGTGCTTCGTTTTCTTTTCCAGACAAAAAACACTGCTGGCGCCCGCCCGATAAGCGCTGGCAGCTTCACTTTTGAGAACCATCACGATGCAACTTTTCCTGAATGCCACTTCTCCTTTTGCACGCGTGGCCCGCGTGGTTGCTCTGGAAAAAGGTTTGGTCCACCAGCTGGAGCTGCGCTGGTGCGATCCGTGGAGCAACGACCCCGCACTGCTCGCCCAGCATCCGCAGGCGCGCATTCCGGTGCTGGTGACCCACGATGGCAATGCCATTTCCGAATCACTGCTGATTGCGCAATACCTCGACCACATCAGCCCCAGCACCCAGCTGATTCCCCCCGCGCAGACCGGCGCCGTGCTCGCACGCACCAGCGTGGCATACGGACTGATGGAAGCCGCGTTCAACGTGGTGATTGCACGCAAAAACGATGGCGCAGACGTGGCCGATGCCAACGTCATGGGCCAGCGCCGTCTGGCGGCCATCCAGCGTGTGTTGCAGCAATGGGAGAGCGCCACGCCTGCCGCTTTGGGCCACACCATCACGCTGGACCAGATTGCCACGGCCGTGGCCCTGGCCTATGTGCAGTTTCGCCTGCCTGCGCTGTTTGCGCCCGGCGACTATCCGCAACTGCATCACTGGTTGCAACACGCCGAACAGCGCAGCACGCTGGCGCAGACGGTATTTGCCTGACACCAGGCGGTTATCGGTTATCGGTTATCAAAAACCAGAGCCTTCAGCGCTTTTCAACCAACGATTTCCGATAGTTTTATATTGGAAATCAAGCAAATACGTGCGCTGCACGCTCTTGTTTTTAGACACCCAGGTACTGCTGACGCAGCTCCACATTGCCCGCCAGATCCGCCATCGTGCCGCTGTGCACGATCTGGCCTTTCTCCAGCACATAGGCGCGATCGGCCACCACCTGTGCAAACGGCAGGTTTTGCTCGCTGAGCAAAATGCCGATGCCCTGGGCCTTGAGCTGCAAAATCGTTTGCGCCATCTGTTCCACGATCAGGGGCGCGACGCCTTCCGAAGGTTCATCAAGCAGCACCACATAAGGCTGGCCCATCAGCGTGCGCGCCACCGTGAGCATCTGCTGCTCGCCGCCGCTCATCTGCCCGCCGGGGCGCTGGGGCATCTCTCCCAGATTCGGGAATAGCGAAAAAAGCTTTTCAGGCGTCCAGTGCGGCAGCGCTTCACCACCGGGCCAGCTGCGCGCTTTTTGGCGACCCACTTCGAGGTTTTCCAACACCGTCAGCTCGGTAAAGATGCGACGATCTTCGGGCACATAACCCAGGCCCGCACGCGCAATCTGGTGCGAGGCTTTGCGGCGGATGTCCGCGCCCATGAAAAGAACTTTTCCCTCGCGGCGCTCAACCAGTCCGGCAATCGATTTGAGCGTGGTGGATTTGCCCGCGCCATTGCGCCCCATCAGCGCCACGACTTCACCACGCCCCACATTCAGCGACACCCCATGCAGGATGTGCGCGGCGCCATACCAGGCGTTCAAACCTTCCACCTGCAGCAAGGTGTGTGCGCTGCTCATACGTTCTTCTCCAACACCAGCCCTGTGCCCAGATAGGCCTGCTGCACACGTGCGTCATCGCGCACCTGTTGCGGCGTGCCTTGCGCCAGCAATTGGCCGCGCACCAGCACGGCCACGCGGTCCGCCTGGCCAAACACCACGTCCATGCTGTGCTCGGTAAACAGCACACCCATCTTTCGCTGCTGTGCCATTGCACGCGTGAGTTGCATCAGCGCCACGCGCTCACCGGGCGCCATGCCGGCGGTGGGTTCATCCATCAGCAGCAACTTGGGGTCATGCGCCAGCGCAATCGCCAGCTCCACACGTTTGACATCGCCATAGGCCAGTTCGCTGCAGGGGCGGTCGGCCTGCGCCGCCATGCCCACCTGCTCCAGCAGCGCCAGTGCATCGCTGCGGCGGTGTGCATTCGCACGCGGCCACCAGGCAAAGATGCGGCGGTCGTGGGAGAGCAGCGCCATCTGCACGTTTTCAATGACGGAGAGCGAGGCAAAAGTCTGCGCAATCTGAAAGGTGCGTCCCACACCTTTGCGCCAGATGGCGCGCGGTGCCAGCCCGGCGATGTTGTCGCCGTTGAGCAGCACCTTGCCCGTGTCCGGCGTGAGCTGCCCGCCCACCATGTTGAAGGTGGTCGATTTGCCCGCGCCATTGGGGCCGATCAGCGCCAGCATTTCACCGGCCTGCAGCGTGAACGACACCTCGCGCACAGCCTGCACGCCGCCAAAGGATTTGCTGATCTTCTGCACTTGCAGCAAGGCTGTCATGCGCCCACCTGCACTTTCTTTTTCGAAGCAAACAGCGCCTGCACCTGCTGCGCAAAACCCGCGATTCCTTGCGGAAACAGCAACACCAGCAGCAGCATGATGCCGCCCATCATTGCGCGCCAGTAATCGGTGTTGCGTGCCACGGTGTCATGCAGCCAGGTAAATGCCGCCGACCCAACGATGGGCCCGGCCAGCGTCTGAATGCCGCCGAGCAGCACCATCACCAGACCATCCACACTCTTGGTCACGCTCAGGCTGTCGGGCGCGACGCTGCCCTTGGAAAAGGCAAACAAGGCCCCCGCCAGTCCCGCAAACGTGCCCGCAACCACAAAGGCCGTCCACTGGATGCGGCGCACATCCAGGCCAATCGCATCGGCACGCAGCACGGAATCACGCGCTGCGCGCAAGGCATAGCCCAGGGGCGAAAACAGCATGCGCCGCAGCAAATACACCCCCAGCACGCTCAGCGCCAAGGCCAGCCAGTAGAAGTGTTCGGCTGTCGATGCCCAGTCACTGGGCCACACACCGGTCAGGCCATTGCTGCCGCCCGTGAAACCATCCCACTGGAATACGATGGCCCAGGTGATCTGCGCAAAGGCCAACGTCAGCATCGTCAAATACACGCCACTCAGGCGCACACAGAACCAGCCGTAGAGCAAGGCCCCAGCCGCAGCCGCCAGGGGGCCGAACAGCAAGGCGGCCGCCATGGGCAGCTCCAGCGTCCGCACGGCCAGGGCAGCGCCGTAGGCACCCAGGCCGAAATACGCCGCATGGCCAAACGAATGCATGCCGCCAGGGCCAAGAATAAAGTGCAGGCTGGCTGCGAACAGCGCGGCAATCAGCATATCGGTCAGCAGCACGGTGGCGTAGCTGCCTTCGCCTGCCAGCAGCGGCATCATCAGCAAGCCCACCACCAGCAGCATCCATGCCGTTGTCGCTGGTGCACCGCCGGTGCGCAGCGGCTGCTCCGGCGCACCGCTGTGCCGCGCAGGCGCCTGGGGCTTGCCCATCAGCCCCCAGGGTCGCCAGATCAGCACCGTGGCCATGACCAGAAACTCCACCACCAGTGTGAGCTTGGAGAACGACACCTCCACACCCGCAATCTCCTGCACGCCCAGCCAGATGCACACGGCCTTGATCTCGGCAATCAGCAACGCAGCGACAAACGCACCGGGGATGCTGCCCATGCCGCCCACCACGACCACCACGAAGGCCGCCCCGATGGTGGTCATGTCCATCTCCAGACTGGCCGGTTCACGCGGTAATTGCAAAGCACCGGCCAGACCGGCCAGCAGCGAGCCCAAAGCAAACACGGCCGTGAACAGCCACGCCTGGTTCACCCCCAGCGCGCCCACCATTTCGCGGTCCTGCGTGGCAGCACGCACCAGCGTGCCAAAGCGGGTTTTCGTCAGCAACAAGTGCAGGCCCAACAGTACCAGGGGGCCGACGGCAATCAGCAACAGGTCATAGGTTGGAAACTGGCGCCCCAGAATCTCCACCGCGCCTTCCAGACCAGCCGCACGCGGGCCGAACAACTCCTCCGGCCCCCACAGCCACAGCACGGCATCCTTGATGACCAGCACCAGGGCAAACGTGGCCAGCAGCTGGAACAGCTCCGGCGCCTGGTAGATGCGGCGCAGCAGGCCGATTTCGGTCAATGCACCCAGGGCCGCACAGACCACGGGCGCCATCAGCAAGGCGGGCCAGAAACCGATGGTGGGCGCCAGGGTTTCAACGCTGGAAAAAGCGAGGTATGCACCCAGCATGAAGAAAGAGCCATGCGCGAAGTTGATGGTGCGCGTGACCCCGAAAATCAGGGACAGGCCCACGGACACCAGAAACAGCGACGAGGCGCTGGCCAGTCCGTTGAGCAATTGGGCCAGCAGGCCGGAGAAACTCATCTTCCTCTACAGCTTTCTAAAAAGCATAGCTTGCAGCGCTTGACAGCACTTGATTTCCAAATGAAAAGTATTTGAAAACCAGGTCAATCAAGCGCTATCAGCTACTTTTTTCTCAGTATTGCAGACGCTTTGACTATGCCTTACTGCGCGCTGGCAGGACGCAGTTTTTTCACTGCTTCATCCGTAGGCTGATAGTCCTTGCCATCGGCATAGTAGAAATCGGTCATGATGCCGCGCTTCATGTCCTTGCTGTAGGTGGTCTTGCCCACATACGCGCCCATGGTGGACTGGTTGTCCTGGGGGCGATAGGTGATGGGGCCCCAGGGCGTGTTCACCTGCAAGCCCTTGAAGGCGGCAATCAAGGCTTCCGTGTCGGTGCTGCCGGCCTTGGTGATGCCTGCTGCCAGCGACTGGATGGCGTTGTAGCCCACGATGGTGCCCAGGCGCGGGTAGTCCTTGAACTTGTCCTGGTAGGCCTTCAGGAAGGCATTGTGCTCGGGCGTATCAATCGCATACCAGGGGTAGCCGGTAACGATCCAGCCCTCTGGCGCCTCCTGGCGCAGGGCGTCCAGATACTCGGGCTCGCCAGACAGCAGCCCCACCACGGCACGGTCCTTGAACAGGCCGCGCGTATTGCCTTCACGC
Organism: Pseudomonadota bacterium; assembly: GCA_023435325.1. GTDB lineage: Bacteria > Pseudomonadota > Gammaproteobacteria > Burkholderiales > Burkholderiaceae_C > Comamonas. The sequence goes on from JAEYRT010000007.1 coordinate 6,244, forward strand.
ACAAACTTGCCCAGGTCCACGGAGAACAGCACGTTGAAGATGGCGTCGGGCTTGGCGTCCGCAATGGCTTGCACCACCGAGCCCGCATCAATCTTGCCCAGCGCGGGCGCCTGCTCGGCCACGAACTCGATGTCCGGCTGCGCTTGCTTCATCAGCTTCTTGAAGGTGGCGACCGCCGACTGACCATATTCGTAGTTGGGGTAGACGATGGCCCAGCGTTTTTTGTTCAGCTTTTTGGCTTCTTCGACCAGCATGGCGGTCTGCATATAGGTCGAGCCGCGCAGGCGGTAGGTGTAGCGGTTGCCGTTTTCCCAGACCACTTTGTCGGTCAGGGTTTCGGAGGCGAGAAAGAAACGCTTTTTCTGCCCCGCGTAATCGGTCAGCGCCATGCCCACGTGCGACAGGAAAGAGCCCGTCAGCACATCGATTTTTTCGCGGGTGTACAGCTCTTCCGCTG
>JAEYRT010000010.1 GCA_023435325.1 Pseudomonadota bacterium
CCCCTGCGGCTCGAACGGCGTGTAGTGACTGCGGCGACTGGTTTTGAAACGCACGAATTCACTGTGGGCTTCGGCCAGCGGAGCAGTGGCCAGCTGCAAGGCCACCACAGGCGGCGAGGGCGGACAAACCACCACCTGGCTGCTGAACAACCCCTGGCGATTGAGAGCAATGCGCACGCGCCAGGTGCCACTGGGATGGGTATCCCGTACATGCTGCAGTGTCAGTTCCAGCGCCTGTCCATCCCAGGCAAAACCGAAATGTGCGGCAGCCTCCTGCAAGCGCCGGATATGCAAGGGCAAATGGCGGAAAACGCCCTCCTCCAGCGCCATCGTGGTGATCACGTCAAAACCCATACTCACCCTTTCGACAAAGGCCTGCTTGGCACGCCACTCCTGCCATTCCCCCCGTGCAGTGGCATCTGCTGTGATGCCGCTGCCGATGCCGCAGGACAGGGTCTGACGGTCCTCCCCCTGCACCACCACCGTGCGGATGGGCACATTGAATGTGGCCCGTATGCCGCCCGCACCATCGCTGCGCACCACACCCAAAGCGCCGCAATACCAGCCACGCGGCTGCGTTTCCAGCGTTGCAATGGCTTGCATGGCCGCCTGCTTGGGGGCGCCCGTGACGGAGCCACAGGGAAACAGTGCCTGAAAAACTTCCGCCAAGCGCGTGCCTGGGGGCAACTGCGCGCGCACATCCGACGTCATCTGCCACACGGTGGACAGCGCCTGGACATGAAACAGCCGAGGCACATGGACCGAGCCTGTCTGGGCAATGCGTCCCAGATCATTGCGCAGCAAATCCACAATCATCACATTCTCGGCCCGCTCCTTGACCGAGGTGCGCAGGTGCTGCGCCTGTGCCGCATCCTGCTCGGCTGTCGCACCGCGCGTGGCTGTGCCTTTCATGGGGCGGGTGAGGATGGCGCCGCTGCCTGCTGCGGGCTGGTGCCAGTCAAAGAACAGCTCCGGCGAGACAGAGGCAATCTGCTCCTGCCCCATATCCAGATACAGCGCGTAGCCTCCGGGCTGGACCTGCTGCAAAGACGCAAACAGTGCCGGGCCATGGACTGCCTGGTCCGCCTGACCACGCAGCTGATGGGTGTAGTTGATCTGATAGAACTCCCCCGCAGCAATCCCCGCCTGAATGGCCGTCATGCCTTTTTCAAAAGCTGCATAGTCCACATCGCTGTGCCATCCCAGGGTCGGCAATGAAGCCGTGGCGGCAACCTGGTCTGGTGCGGCAACTGTGGTGGCCGCAGGCGCCGCATAAACCGCAAACCATGCCAGTGCCCCCTGAGGAGCATGGCTGACCAGCCCGGCATCCAGGGCGCTGGCCGCCTCATAGCGCAAACCGCCAATGCACCAGTACCCCTTGCGAGCCGCCTGTTCCACCTGCACCAGCACCTGCTGCAAACTCGCAGCATCATGGGCTTGCAGCACCTGCACGGGCTGTGTGAACACCTGCTGCAGGCGCGCCTGTGGCGCCTCCTCCAGGGGCTGGGTAAAGTCAATCTGCGCGGTGATGTCGGAAAGTGCAACCATAGATCCGCAAGCATAGGGGTTTGCCCTGTCACGCACAAATCCCGCACGCGGCTGCACCACAGCCCGTACTTGTATGCGAACCAGCCCTTGCCCCGCTGCCTTGGTTACACTGGCGCCCGCACTTCCTATCCGCCAAGTCCTGACCTTGCAACGCAAGCGCTGCTGGCCTCCCCCCTCTGGCTTCGCATGTCCTCTGGCTTCGCATGTCTTCACGCACGCTCTGTTCCCAATGCCTACGCCCCGAGCGCGCTTGCCTGTGTAGCTGCGTGCAGCGCGTAGGCAGCCAGGTACAGCTGCTGGTGCTGCAGCACCCCATGGAAGCCGGGCACGCCAAGAATACGGCACGCTTGCTGCATCTGTGCGTTGCAGGCAGTCGCCTGGAGGTGGGAGAAGTTTTTGCAGTGGATACGCTGCAGGCATGGCTGCATGCGCCCTGGCAGGGGCAGGCAGCCGATGCGGTGGTTCGCCCCATCCTGCTGTATCCACCTTCACCTCCTGATCCACAGCTCCCGCTGGTACAGCCTCCCGCGTTGCCTGCTGCATGGCTGGAACAGCCCGAAACACTGCGTCTGGTGCTCATCGATGGCACTTGGCGCAAGAGCCGCAAGATGCTCTACCTGAACCCCGGCTTGCAAGCATTGCCGCGTCTGGCCCTGCATAATGTGCCGCAGGGGCGCTATGCCATCCGCAAGGCCCACTTGCCCGACCAGCTGTCCAGCTTCGAGGCCGCTGCGCTGGCACTGGCGCAGCTACAGGGCTGGCAGCAGCACAGCCTTGCCATGCAGGCCCTGATGCACAGCTTTGATGCAGCCATGCAGTTATACGGACGGCTGCAAACTTGTACGAGCCTGGGCCACCGCACTCAGCACCCTCAGCATTGAAACGCCCCAACCGCCATGCTCTGCAAGGGATGTATGTGCAAGCCGTTGCAACGTATGTGCACGACAGCACCCTGCGCAAACTCCAGCTCCATGGTCACAATGCCCTGCAACTCGCAGGGCACGGGCAGCTTCTGGATGCGCTGGCTCGCATGCAAAACAAAGCCCTGTCGCAATCGCCCCATGCACGCAGCGCTTTCCACATGCGGCGCAGTGTCCACCTGTTCAGCAGTCAGTACCAACGGCGCCCACACCACTTCTGCCTCTTTCGTTCCGCCTTGCGTATCAAGCAAACGGGCGGCCGAAAACCGCAGTTGCAAGCGGTCTTCCTGCCAGCTGCACTGTGCGACTTCAGAATCGGCAAATTCAAAATACATATAAGAGCTCCTTGTGTGGGCATGGGGCAAATAAATACAAGCCAGAAGAGGGAACTGACACAGGAAAATGCATACTCCCGAAGGTTGGAAGATTGGTTTTTGCACATACGCATGAGCCAACGCAATGCGACACACACAACCCAGGAACCTGCGTATGACCGACATTGCTCAGGAACTGCATTGCTTCCTCTATCACAGCCAGATTGCCCCGCACGCGGACATTGGCTGCGTTGCAGACATTGTGAAAACTGTACGCAACTTCAATAAGACCCAAGGTATTACCGGACTGCTGGTGTTTGACGGTCAGTCTTTTTGCCAATATATCGAAGGACCACAGCCCGCGCTGGGCGAGCTGATCGGACGGATCCAGGCAGATCCACGCCACGTGAACTTCAAGACACTGCACGCCTGCGCGTCTTGTGCCGAGCGCAAGTTCGAACAATGGTCCATGGCCTATGTGCTGGTCGATGACACCGAGCACCTCGCCGACATGGCCCAGGAACAAGGTGCGAATGCCTTAAAGAAGCTGCATGAGCTTTTGCCCTTGATGGATATCGCCTAGGGCCTGTCCGCTTCCCTACTGTGATTTTGCCGCTTGCCTCAGGGCTTGGGACTGCGTCTGCACTTCCAACTGCAAGGCCTGCACCAGCCAGTCCATTTCCTGCACGACCGGACGATGCAGGGGCTGCAGCATGTGGACCTGAAAAGGAATTGAAAAGGACAGCGGCCGCACCACCATCGCCGCATTGGCACAGGCATGGGCGGTCAGCGGGTTCACAATCGCCACGCCCAGCCCATGCTGCACCATGGCGCATACGGCGACCGCGCTCATGGTTTCCAGCAGCATCCGGCGCTGCACACCCGCACCGGCAAACACTGCATCCATCTTCTGGCGGTAGGGATCATCGCGCGCCAGGCTGATGAAAGGCTGTGCGGCAAAATCCTGCGGCACCAGCACTTCTTTGCGGGCCAATGCGTGCCCCGCTGGCAGCACCGCCACTTCGTCCATGGCTGGCAAATGCAGGATGCGCGTTCCGGGTGGTGCCTCAGCAATCTCCGTCAGGCCCAGATCAAAACGCTGGGCCGTCATCCACTCCTGCAGCAGAGGTCCATCTTGCGTGGTCACGCTGACCGCCACTTCACCATGTGCACGCTGCATCCGCTCCAGCGCGCCCGGCAGCAGCGCGTGGCTGAGCGCAGGCATGCACAGCACACTGATGCTGGCCTGGTGCGGCTGGGCCAGCGCCATCGCATGCTCGACCACCCGGTCCAGCCCCTCCCAGCTGCGCTGCACCTCCTCCCACAGACGCAAGGCCCGGGCATTCGGACGCAAACGGCCCTGACTGCGCTCAAACAGGGCGTAGCCCAGCAACTGCTCCAGGCGCGCAATCTCGCGGCTGATGGTGGGCTGGGACGTGAACAGCATCTGCGCAGCGCTGGTGGCACTGCCGGTGAGCATCAGGGCGCGGAACACTTCGATATGGCGGTGGCTGATGCGTTCGGGATGGGAAGTCTGGCTGTGTGAAGGCATGTCATGAGCATATCGAATACGAATAGTATTTCAAAAAACAAGCATTGGACTGCATGACACAAAATACGGAAAATAAGAAAAATCATCAATACCAATAGCCGTCAAGTCAGATTCCATCTGCCTGAGCTGCTATGAAAATGTAAATCCATGTCCTGCTCTTTCTCGCCCGAACAACTGTGGAACCTGGCCGATGCGTTCGGCACCCCGCTGTGGGTGTATGACGCCCAGGTGATCCGTGAGCGCATTGCCCAACTCAAGGCCTTTGACACCATCCGCTTTGCACAAAAGGCCTGCTCCAACATCCACATCTTGAAGCTGATGCGCGAGCAAGGCGTGAAGGTGGATGCCGTCTCGCGTGGCGAAATCCTGCGCGCGGTGGCAGCCGGCTATGTGGCCGGAGGCGAGCCTTCGGACATCGTCTTCACCGCCGACGTGATGGACGAAGCCACGCTGGCCACCGTGGTCGAGCACAAAGTGCCGGTGAACGCCGGCTCCATCGACATGCTGCACCAGCTGGGCGCTGCATCAAAGGGCCACAGCGTGTGGCTGCGCATCAACCCTGGCTTTGGCCACGGCCACAGCAACAAGACCAACACCGGCGGCGAGCACAGCAAGCACGGCATCTGGCACACCGACCTGAACGCCGCGCTGGACGCCATTGCCCAGCACGGCCTGCACCTGGCTGGCCTGCACATGCACATTGGCTCGGGCGTGGATTACGCGCACCTGCAAGAGGTCTGTGGCGCCATGGTGGCGCTGGTCAAGCGCACCAAGGACCATGGCCACGATCTGCTGGCGATTTCCGCAGGGGGCGGTCTGTCGATTCCCTATAAGGACGGCGACGCCCGCATCGACACCGAACACTACTTCGGCTTGTGGAACGAAGCGCGCAAGCAGGCGGAAGCCATCATCGGCCACAAACTGGGCCTGGAGCTGGAACCCGGCCGCTTCCTGGTGGCCGAATCCGGCGTGCTGCTGGGCACCGTGCGTGCCACCAAGAACGCGGGCAGCAACCACTTCATTCTGGTGGACACCGGCTTCAACGAGCTGATGCGTCCCAGCATGTACGGCAGCTACCACGGCATGCACATCCAGCGCCGCGGCGTGGGCGTGCTGCCTGCGACCAAGGACAGCGTGGTTGCAGGCCCGCTGTGCGAGTCGGGCGACGTATTCACGCAAGGCGACGGCGGCGTGGTGCTGCCACGCAGCCTGGGCGATGCGCAAGTGGGCGACCTGCTGGTCATCCACCACACCGGCGCTTATGGTTCGTCCATGTCCAGCAACTACAACACCCGCCCCCTGGCCGCCGAGGTGCTGGTCGATGGAGACAAGGTGCAGCTGATTCGCCGTCGCCAGACGGTGGAAGAACTGCTGGCGCTGGAGCTGGGCCTGTAAAGCAGCCAGCGGCTGCGCCATCCACAAGGGGAGCCTGCCAGCGCCCCTTTTCTTTTCATAGCTACCTGCGCTTGATAGCCAATGATTTCAGATAGTTTTCATTCTGAAAACCAGTAGATACAAGCGCAAGCTGCTTCTTTTTTAAATTCCTTCTCGCTTGGGGTCGCGCCCCATCAGGCGCTGCACCGCCTCTTGCGGGCTGAGCTTGCCATCGAGCAAATCCACCACCGTCGCGGCAATCGGCATTTCCACGCCCACCACCTGCGCGCGCTGCACCACCGTGCGGGCGCTGTACACACCTTCGGCCACATGGCCCAGTGAATCAACTGCCTGCGCCAGCGTCATGCCTTGCGCCAGCAACAGGCCCACCTTGCGATTGCGTGAGAGATCGCCTGTGGCGGTGAGCATCAAGTCCCCCAAGCCAGACAGGCCCATGAAAGTCTCTGCCTTGGCCCCCAATGCCACGCCCAGGCGTGTCATCTCGGCCAGACCGCGTGTAAGCAAGGCGGCGCGGGCATTCAAGCCCAAGTTCATGCCATCGCACAAACCTGCGGCAATCGCCATCACATTTTTCACGGCGCCCCCCACTTCCACGCCCACGATGTCTTCATTGCCGTACAGGCGCAGCGTACCAGTGTGAAAGGCCTGCAGCAGCGCATCACGCACTGCAGCGTGCTGGCTGGCAGCGACCAGCAGCGTAGGCTGGCCCTTGGCCACTTCCTGCGCAAAGCTGGGCCCACTCAAGGCACCGGCCAGCAACCCGGGAGCGGCTTGTGCGCAGACTTCATGCGGCATCAGGCCCACGCCGCTATGGCCCGCAGGCACGGCCTCAAAGCCTTTGCACAGCCATGCCACGGGCACGGTGACTTGCGCCTCCGCCAAGCTTTGCAACGTGCTGCGCAAGGCGGACATGGGCGTGGCCACAATCACCAAATCCATGCCTTGCACCGCTTGTGCCAAGGGCGCCGCACTGACCTGCAGACCTGCCGGGAACGGCATGCCCGGCAGATAACGGGCGTTGCTGCCCGCCGCCTGCATCTCCTCCACCTGCTGGGAGTTGCGCGCCCACAGGACCACCTGATGGCCCGCAGTATGGCGTGCTGCCGCAATGGCCAGCGCTGTCCCCCAGGCTCCGGCCCCGATAACAATCAAATTCATAGCTACTAGCGCTTTTAACGAAGAGCCGCCAACACCCTCAGTAAATCCAAGATTTACGCCGCTTGAGACGAGACGAAGCAACGATGCAAAAAGGTGGTGTGGGCGGGCCTAAAGGCCTTGAGGCCCCAAATGCATAAAAAAAGGCCCCATGTGCGGAGCCTCTTTGTAGCATGCCCAAGGGCGAGCTTTGTGACAGTGGCTTACTGCACGCCACCTTCGGCCTGCGCTGCAGCAGCGGCATTTTGCTGCTCGTACATGGCTTGGAAATTGATTTCGGCCAGGTGCACGGGAGGGAAGCCCGCACGGGTCACGATGTCGGCCACGTTGCCACGCAGGTAGGGATAGATGATCTGGGGGCATGCCACGCCGATCACGCCGCCCATCTGCTCTTCAGGGATGTTGCGGATTTCGAAGATGCCAGCCTGCTTGGCTTCCACCAGGAACAATGTCTTGTCTTCGATCTTGGTCTGCACAGTGGCTGTCACCGCCACTTCGAAAATGCCTTCGGCCACGGGGGTGGCTTCCACGCCCAGCTGGATGTCCACGGCAGGCTGTTCCTGCTGCAGCAAGATGGCGGGGGAATTGGGTTGCTCCAGCGATACGTCCTTCAGGTAAACACGTTGAATCTGGAAAACAGGGGTTGCTTGTTCGGACATGGTCTCAGTCTTTCTTCGGCAAGGCAGTCGTAAAAAGGCCCGCTGGCAGTGGCTGCATCAGCGGGCACTTGTGCGGCATTATGCAGGCTGAAAACCTGCACACCAAGAATCAGGCGTTCAGCAAAGGCAGCAATTCCCCCTTGGCATCCAGCGCGATCAGATCGTCGCAACCGCCTACATGGGTCTCGCCAATGAAGATCTGGGGCACCGTGCGGCGGCCTGTGGTTTCCATCATGTGGTTGCGCGCAGCAGGGTCGGTGTCGATACGGACTTCTTCAATCTGCTCCACCCCCTTGGACTTGAGCACTTGCTTGGCGCGTATGCAGTAAGGGCAGACGGCGGTGGTGTACATCTTCACAGCTTGCATGGAGTCATCCTTTGCTTGGTAGAACAACGGCCACAAAAAAGGGGCCTTTTGTATAAGACCCCTTGATGGTAGGACAGTTGGATTAATCCAGCAGCCTTAAGCCTTTGTCACGGGCAAGTTGGCCTCACGCCAGGCCTTCATGCCGCCGGCCAGTGCCTCGGCCTTTTCATAGCCCAGCTTCTTGGCCTGCTGCTGGGCACGCACGGCGCGCGCACCCTTCTCGCACACCACAATCACGGGCACGGCCTTGTTCTTGGCGACCTGAGGCAGGCGCTCCTCCAGCTGCGACAAGGGAATGTTCTTGGCATTGGTGATGTGGCCCTTGACGTATTCCTCAGGCTCACGCACGTCCACGATCAGCGCTTTCTCACGGTTGATCTTGGCCACGGCATCGTTGGGCTGCAGCGACCCGGCACCGGCGCCCCGGAGCGTTGGCACCAGCAGCAGACCACCAGAGACCACTGCCAGCAAAATCAAATACCAGTTTTCAACAATAAAAGTCACGTCAGTCCTCGGGTTGGCAAAGCCTGTGATTTTAGGGGGAGAGCCGGCGCCTGCCATGGCCGACCCTATACAGACGTGGCCCACAGCCTAAAATAGCAGGCTACGCCCCTTTTTCCGATTGTGTTTTTGCGCAGAAAGAAGCCATGTACAAGCTCGTGCTGATCCGCCACGGTGAGTCCACCTGGAACCTTGAAAACCGTTTTACCGGTTGGACCGATGTCGACCTGACTGATACCGGCATTGACCAGGCCAAAAAGGCTGGCCAATTGCTCAAAACCGATGGTTACGAGTTCGATGTGGCTTACACCTCGGTGCTCAAGCGTGCCATTCACACTCTCTGGTATGCCCTGGACGAAATGAACTGCACCTGGCTGCCCGTGCAGAAAGACTGGCGCCTCAATGAACGTCACTATGGCGGCCTGCAAGGCCTGAACAAGGCGGACATGGCCAAGCAGTACGGCGACGAGCAGGTGCTGATCTGGCGCCGCAGCTACGACGTGCCCCCACCAGCACTGGAGGCCACCGATCCCCGCAGCGAACGCAGCGATCGCCGCTATGCCGGCCTGAACGCCGAACAAATTCCCCTGACCGAATGCCTCAAGGACACCGTGGCGCGCGTCGTGCCGTTCTGGACCGAGACATTGGCCCCCCAGATCAAGGCCGGCAAGCGTGTGGTGATTGCCGCTCACGGCAACTCCATTCGCGCCTTGGTGAAATACTTGGACGATATCGCCGACGACGCTATCGTGGGCGTGAACATTCCCAACGGCATTCCGCTGGTGTACGAGCTGGACGCCAACCTGAAGCCCATTCGCAGCTACTACCTGGGTGATGCCGAAGCCGCCGCCAAGGCAGCCGCTGCCGTTGCTGCTCAAGGCAAGGCGTAAAAGCTAACGCCCCCGGCGCTGGCAGGTGCTTGCGCGCTCAGCTCACAAAGGCCGGCGCCGTGGCGTGTATATTTGTCGAGAGCCGATCAATACAGAAGTCTCTATGGGCCAAAAACTCAAAATTGCTGGTTGGGTGTCGCTGGGCGTTCTCGCCGGTGCGCTGACCACGGTGTCGCTGCAGACCGTTGCGCGCGGCGGCATCTCGCCGCTGCCCCTGGAAGAAATCCAGCAGCTGTCTGCCGTTTTCGGCATCATCAAGACCGATTATGTCGAGCCTGTGGACGACAAAAAGCTGATCACCGATGCCATCTCCGGCATGGTGTCCAGCCTGGATCCGCATTCGCAGTATTTCGACAAGAAATCCTTCAAGGAATTCCGGGAAGGCACTTCGGGCCGTTTCGTGGGCGTGGGCATCGAGATCACACAGGAAGATGGTCTCATCAAGATTGTCTCGCCCATCGAGGGCTCTCCTGCCGACAAGGCCGGCCTGAAAAGCGGCGATCTGATTACCAAGATCGACACCACCGCGGTCAAGGGACTGACGCTGAACGAAGCCGTCAAGCGCATGCGCGGTGAACCCGACACCAAGGTAGAGCTGACCATCTTCCGCAAGGACGAAAGCCGCACCTTCCCCGTCACCATCACGCGCCAGGAAATCAAGACCCACTCCGTTAAGGGCAAGCTGGTCGAGCCCGGTTACGCCTGGGTACGCCTGAGCCAGTTCCAGGAACGCACGGTGGATGACTTCGTCCGCAAGATCGAGGAGATCTACAAGGAAGACCCCAATATCAAGGGCCTGGTGCTGGACCTGCGCAACGATCCCGGCGGCCTCCTTGATGCTGCCGTGGCCATCTCGACGGCATTCCTGCCGGAAGGCGTGACCGTGGTGAGCACCGACGGCCAGCTGGAAGAAAGCAAGTCCGTGTTCAAGGCTGCGCCTGAATACTATGCCCGTCGCGGCCAGGGCGATCCGCTCAAGCGCCTGCCCGCCGCCTTGAAGAGCGTGCCGGTGGTCGTGCTCGTGAACGAAGGTTCTGCCTCGGCCAGCGAAATCGTGGCCGGTGCCCTGCAGGACCACAAGCGTGCCACCATCATGGGCAGCCAGACCTTTGGCAAGGGCTCGGTGCAAACCGTACGCCCTCTGGGCCCCGACACGGGCTTGAAGCTGACGACAGCGCTGTACTACACCCCCAGCGGCAACTCCATCCAGGCCAAGGGCATCGTGCCCGATGTGATGATCGACGAAACCGCGGAAGGCGACGTGTATGCTGCCCTGCGCATGCGTGAGTCGGACTTGGAAAAGCACATCGGCAATGGCGACTCTGCGGCCGAAGCGGAAGCCGTGGCCGCCCGCGAGAAGCTGCGTGAAGAAGCCCGCAAGCGCCTGGAAGAGGATGCCAAGAAACCCGTTTCCGAGCGCCGCCTGCCCGAATTCGGTTCGGAACAGGACTTCCAGCTGCAGCAGGCCTTGAACCAGCTCAAAGGCCTGCCTGTCAAGGTCAGCAACACGCTGACCGAGCGAGAGCCGGAAAAGAAGGACGAGGAATAAATCCAAATTGATAGCTGTCAACGCTTGATGTAATTGGCTTTCAAAATGAAAAACCTTTGAAACCTTTTACAGATCTGCGCAAGCTGCTATTTTTTTATTACAGCCGGGGGCATTTCCCCGGCTTTTTTCATGGAGCGACCATGAACGACGACCAACTACTGCGCTACTCCCGCCACATCCTGCTCGACGAAGTCGGTATCGAAGGCCAGGAAGCTATTTTGAACAGCCACGTGCTCATTCTTGGTGCCGGCGGCCTTGGCTCGCCTGCAGCCCTGTACCTCGCTGCTTCGGGCGTAGGCACCATCACGCTGGTCGACCATGACACGGTCGACCTGACCAATCTGCAACGCCAGATTGCGCACACGAGCGCTCGCGTGGGCCAGCCCAAAGTGACCTCTGCAGCGGAAGCCGTGCATGCCCTCAACCCTGAGGTGCAGGTGCAATGCATACAGCAACGTGCTGACGCTGCGCTGCTGGATGAACTTGTCTCACAAGCAACTGTCGTCTTGGACTGCAGTGACAACTATCGTACGCGGCACACTGTGAATGCAGCGTGTGTCAAACACCGTGTGCCTCTGGTTGCCGGAGCGATCATTCGCTTTGACGGACAGATCACCGTTTTTGACCCGCGCCGGGAAAGCTCTCCATGCTATGCATGCCTGTTTTCCCCTGACGAAAGTTTCGAAGAAGTGCAATGTTCAACGATGGGCGTTTTCGCCCCTTTAGTGGGCATCATCGGCTGCACCCAGGCTGCTGAAGCATTGAAGCTGATTGCGGAGGTGGGGGAGCCTTTGACAGGAAAACTGCTGGTCCTGGATGGAAAGGGAATGGAATGGAGTCGCATGCGCACAGGCCGAAATCCGGAATGCAAGATCTGTTGTAACAACAAGTAGGATTTCGATTACAGCCTTTGCGCGGTTCTCGGCGCAAAATGAATCTTCATCTTTGCCCCACCAAAACCAAGATTAGTCTGACATTGTGACGCTACGCACCTTTTTCGTGGAAGACAATCCCACAATCCGCCAAAACCTCATTGAGACCCTGCTCGAACTTGCAGACATCGAGCCTGTCGGCTTTGCCGAAACAGAAGCGGAGGGCATTGAATGGTTGACCGACGCCCGCAACGAATGGGACCTGGCCATTGTCGATCTCTTTCTTCGACAGGGCAGCGGTTTGGGTGTGGTGGCTGCGTGCCAGCAAAGAGCCCCACACCAGCGTGTCATCGTACTGAGCAACTATGCAACGTCCGATGTGCGCCAGCGTTGCAAGGAACTGGGCGTGGATGCGATTTTTGACAAGTCCAATGAAATCGATGCCCTGCTCGATTTCTGCATGGAGCTGACCTGAACGTCTTTGGCTGAAAACAACATGCCAGCCGAACAACAAAAAAGCTGACTTCAAGTCAGCTTTTTTGCTGTCTGCCCAGCAATTCAGGGATCAATCAATGAGCTTGTTCTTCAACGCGTAATAGGTCAGGTCGCTGTTGGAAGACAAAGCCATCTTTTCCATCAACCGGGTGCGGTAAGTGGATACCGTTTTAACGCTCAAAGACAGGGACTTGGCGATGTCTCCCGCAGTCTCCCCCTTGGCCAGCTTCAGGAACACCTGGAATTCACGCTCCGACAGCTGTTCATGCGGAGGCACGTCGTCCTTGCGATTGAGTTGCTGCGCCAACAGGTCGGCCACAGTGGGCGTCAGATAACGGCGCCCCAGGGAGATGGTACGGATGGCCTCCGCAATTTCCTTGGGCTCACATTCTTTGTTCAGATACCCGCTGGCACCTTGGCGGATCAGATTGATCGCATAGTGCTCTTCAGGGTAGCCGCTCAAAATCAAGATCCCCATGTCTGGCGCCTTGGCGCGCAGCATGGCCAGGGCATCCAGGCCACTTTGGCCCGGCATCGACAAATCCATGACCAACACATCAATGTCTTGCTGGCGTACCAGGTCAATGGCCTCCCGGCCGTTGCTTGCCTCTCCTACCACGCGCAAATCTACGTGCTCGGACAGATACTGCCGCAGACCAGAACGCACGATGGCGTGGTCATCCACGATACCTACTTTGATCATCGAAGCCTCTTTCCTGTTGATGGGATGCATCCCATGACTTTTTTCGTTCTGCAAGCCAAAGAGCATGGCTTGCTTTACACGGCGCAGGTCCTGTCTCTTTGCAACTTGATTATGCTAAATAGCTGCCGCACACTGCGAACCCTGCAGGAGGAATCTACGTGAATTGGACCAAATTGCGCCGTATGGCGATTAGCTTACCCCTTGCTGTTTTCGCTGCATGCCTGATGATCGGAATTAGCGAGTACGGCTACAAGCGGACAAGCCAAATGCTTACAAATTTGACGCATGCCTACGACACCCGCACTTCTGTCAGCCTGCTGATGAAAGAAATGCTGGATGCCGAGACTGGTTTGCGCGGCTACCTTCTCACCAACGAAGAAGAATATCTGGCGCCTTATAACGAGGCGGTCAAGAACCTCAACCAAACGCTGGAACGCATTCGCCACCAGGTAAAACCTTCCAGCGAACTCATGGATTTGTTCGTTCCCCTCTCGCGCAGCATCAGCCGCAAAACCGCAGAAATGGACCTGAGCCTGCGGCTGTTCCGTGAAGGCAATGCCGACGCCTTGAAGTTCGTCATGTTCACCGACATTGGCAACAAGGACATGGCCAGCATTCGCGAGTTTTCACGCAAGCTCGATGCCCTCAACAGCCAAGAAGCAGCGGCCTATCAGCACGCGGTGGAATCTTCTTTGTTTTGGGCCCGCGTGGGTGTGACCACCGTCACCTTGTTCGGGTTGCTGGCCTTTTATATGTACCTTCGCCAGAACAATATGCTGGAGATGCTGCACAAACGTGAGCAGGCCCTGCAATCTGAAGAGCGCAACCGCCTGGAGCAGCTCGTCAGAGAGCGCACAGCGACCCTTACGGAACTGGCGAACCACCTGCAGCAGGTACGTGAAGATGAGCGCGGCCACTTGGCGCGCGAGCTGCATGACGAACTGGGTGCGCTGCTGACGGCCGCCAAACTGGACGTGGCCCGCTTGAAGTCCAAAATCGAAATGGCCAATCCTGAAGTGGCAGACCGCATCAAGCATCTGACCGAGACGCTCAACAGCGGCATTGCACTCAAACGCCGCATCGTGGAAGACCTGCGCCCTTCTTCGCTGGCCAATCTGGGGCTGTCCACATCACTGGAAATTCTGACCACGGAATTTGCGCAGCGCAGTGGCGTGGAAATAGAAGCCAACCTCGAAGCTGTGGAGCTTCCCGATGCCACTGAACTGACAATTTATCGCTTGGTGCAAGAGTCGCTCACCAATATTGGCAAATACGCCAAGGCCAGCCGCATCCAAGTCACCGTGCATAAATACCCCACGTATGTGGCCGTGCAGATTCAAGACAACGGGCAGGGTTTCGACCTGGCAAGCATTCGCCCTAACTCCCATGGTTTGGCAGGCATGCGCCATCGCGTGGAAGCAGCGGGCGGACGCCTGACCATCAACTCGGCCCCTGGCGAAGGCACGACGGTATCCGCCATCATTCCCACGGGAGCAGCGCAGATGGCCGACGCCATTACAGCCACCTGATTGGTTAGCGCCTCCTTCAGGCCACACAAGTCAGCTTGTGTGGCTTTTTTTATGCCTGAGCAGACCAAACCAAAAAAATCTATGTAGTCCTGTGCGTACATAGGCGCAACCCGTGGCGCTGACACCAATCCCAACCCGCTGCTGTCACGTCTGCCGCACACACACCCATACATTCAAATGGTGACAGCGGCTTTGAAGCGCCCATTCTTTCTGCGCATTACCCATGCGGAACATGTGTGGCAGTGCTTCAAGCATCGCCGCAATTCATCCCATACACAGGAGACCAGCCATGCTGCATTACGCCATCGTCTTTCTCATCATTGCCTTGATCGCTGCCGTATTCGGTTTTGGCGGTATTGCCTCTGGTGCCGTTGGCATCGCAAAGATTTTGTTCTTTGTCTTTGTGATCATGGCGGTCATCACCTTTGTGATGAGTTTGCTGAAGAAAAAAGGCTGAAAACCTGAGCTGCTAACCCACTCAGACAGGGCTTCGCAGCCCACTGCAGGAAAGATTGATTATGAATAACACCGAAGACCCCAAAAAAACCGTTGCCAACGCTGCCAGTGCCGCCAAAGACTCGGTAAAAGACGCAGCCAATACCACCAGGGAAGCTGTACAGGATGCCGCATCGACAGCCAAGGACAGCGCCAAGGATTTTGCTCACGAGGCCCAGCAATCTGCCAAAGAGGCCTTTGAGACCACACGTGAAGCCGCCAGTCACGCTTATGACAAGGCCAAGGAAGGTTTGCGTGATGTCGAAAAAGAGCTGAGCCCCGCCATTGACAACCTCACTGCGCGCGCCCAGGAGTTCTGCAGCAAAGGCATCGACTTTTGCGCAGAAAGCTCTGAAAAGGCCCGCCGACAGTTCCAGCATGCCACGGAATGCACGACCCGCTATGTCGTCGAACAGCCGGGCAAGTCCATTTTGATGGCCGCTGCTGCAGGTGCTGTCATTGCAACCGCATTTCTCATGGGACGCCGCCGCTAGCCTCAGGTCTTTTGCTGGCATCCATGGCACCAACCGTACGCCTGATGCGGCATGTGCCCCATCGAACCATTCCCGCTTTTTTTGTGTAAAGGCCTATCTATGAAGAAAACCACACGTGCCATCGCTTTTGCAACCTTGGTCGGCGCCACCATCATTGGCGCAACGGGCTGTTCTGTGGCCCGCAACCAGCAGTCCGTCGGATCGTATGTGGACGATGCAGGCATCACAGCCGCCGTGAAAGCCAAGTTCGCAGAAGACCGAACCGTGGCAGCAACGGCCATTTCTGTCGAGACCATGAAGGGCGCTGTGCAACTGTCGGGCTTTGCCAAGAGTCAGGCAGAAAAAGACCGCGCAGAAGCCATTGCTCGCAGTGTGAAAGGTGTGAGTTCGGTACGCAACAGCATTGTGGTTCGCCCCTGATTGCCCGTCGAGCCCGTGAAAATGCCGGCCTGATGCAGGCCGGCATTTCTTATGTCTGCTTCCTGTTTTGCCCGTAAGCTAGACCGATGCGTGCTTTTACCTGTGACCACTGCGGACATGTGGTGTTTTTCGAAAACACCAACTGTGTGCATTGCCAGTCCACACTGGCTTTCGTGCCTGAGCGCATGCGCATGGCTGCTCTGGCCCCCTTGCCCAACCTGCCTGGCCTGTGGGAGCCTTTGTCCCCGGCACTTCGGGAGCAGCTGCCTTTTTTGCGTATGTGCCAGAACCGCGATGGTCTTGGAGTTCCTTGCAACTTCACCACACCAGGAGACGGCAGTCAGCCTTATTGCATTTCCTGCCGCCAGACGCGCTGGCTGCCCAACTTCTCCAATCCCCACAATCTGCTGCGAGCCAACAAGGTAGAGACAGCCAAGCGTTATCTGTTCTATACCCTGTCGTGCCTGCAGCTATCCTCTTTGCAGGGGTTCCCCGCTCCCGTCTTTGACTTTCTCGAGGACTTGCCCGGAGGGGAGCCTGTGATGACCGGACACCTGAGCGGCATCATCACCTTGAATGTGGCAGAAGCAGACGATGACGAGCGCGCACGTCGCCGTGTAGCCATGCATGAGCCTTACCGCACCTTGCTAGGCCATCTGCGCCACGAATCAGGACATTTTTACTGGGACACCCTGATTCGCGATACCCATTGGCTGGAGCATTTCCGAGCACTGTTTGGTGATGAGCGCCAGGATTACGGCCAGGCCCTACAGGCCTACTATGCCAATGGCCCTACCTGCCTGGAATCCTGGCAGCAGCAGCATGTCAGCGCTTATGCAGCCTCCCATCCCTGGGAAGACTGGGCTGAAACCTGGGCGCACTATCTGCACGTCATGGATCTGGTGGAAACCGCTGCCAGCTACAGCGTGCAACTCAGGCTGCCTGGCCATATGGCCAGCTGGCCGCCGGTGGAAGATCCGTTTGCCAACCCTGGACAGTCTTTTGAACACATCCTGCATCAATGCGTTCCACTCACCTTGATGCTGAACAGCCTCAACCGCAGCCTGGGACACAACGATGCCTATCCGTTTGCCTTGTCTGCAGGTGCCAAGGCCAAACTCAAGTTCATCCACGAAGTGGTGGCGAATCACCGCCAGAGCATCAGCGCTTGAGCTTGCTCAGCAACTGTGCAAGCACAGCGGGTGAAACAAATTTGCGTACTTCATCGCCCCCGAGGGTGGCAATTTCACGCACCAAGGTGCTGCTGATGAACATGGTGTCTGCACTGGGGGTGAGGAACACGGTCTCCACATCCTCCATCAGGTGCTTGTTCATGCCAGCCAGCTGGAACTCATAGTCAAAATCCGTGCCGGAGCGCAAGCCGCGCACCATGACCTTGGCACCCTGGGCACGAACAAAATCACGCACCAGCCCTTCAAAGCTGGCCACGCTCACATTGGGCAGATCGCTGAACACTTCTCGCGTCATGGCCAGACGCTCCTCCAGGCTGAACATGGTTTTCTTGTGGTGGGCCGTGGCCACGCCGACCACCACTTGGCTGAACAGCTGGCTGGCCCGGCGGATCATGTCCTCGTGCCCCAAGGTGATAGGGTCAAACGTGCCAGGATAGACGGCAATTACCTGCGCAGCCATAACAATCTCCATATAGTTTTCAATGCTGTGCGGCATTATGCCTGTGCAAATTTTGGGCATAAAAAAGCTTCCAGCGCCTGAGCAGCAAGCGCGGGAAGCTACGCTTTTTCAAGCTAACGCACTCAGGTGCCGATCTTTTTCAGCAGGTGCGCATGCACATTGCCCGCTTTCAGGTAGCGGTACTGCTGCAGGCCAAACTCCGCCAGCTCTGCATCGGTCCACGCCTTGGGTGCTTCCAGATAAACAAAACCATCGTCTGCCACCGCATGGGCAGCTGCCTTGACTGCAGGTGCAAACAACGCCTCCATCGTAAATGGAGGGTCGATAAAAACGGCATGCCAGTAATTGGCCGCACCTTGCGTCAAGGCGGCAATGCCGTCGCCACGCTGCACGTGTACGCCTTCGGCTTTGAGGTGCTGTGTCAGGCGCTCCAGCTGCTGCGCCAGCCCTGCATCTTGTTCCACCATGCGCACTTGCGCTGCACCGCGCGATGCGGCTTCAAAGCCGAGTGCACCTGTGCCCGCAAAGGCATCAAAGCAGCGCCACCCACCCAGATCCTGGCCCAGCCAGTTGAACAGGGTTTCACGCACACGGTCTGGCGTGGGACGCAGGCCCGGGCGCTGTGCCACAACCAAGCGCGTACGACGCCATTGACCACCAATGATGCGCACTTCACCGCTGCCACCGGCACCGGGCTTTGCAGGCTTGTTCTTGGCGCCGGGCTTTTTGCCTGCTGCCGCTGCGGCCGCTTCAGCCTCGGCCTGCTTGTATGCCTCCCGGCGCTTCAGGCGTGCTTCCAGCGCCAAGGCTTCTTCGATATTGCGATAACTGTTACGACCCATTATTTCTTTTCCCCTAACACCACGGGCACCATGCGATCCGGCTGGATCGCACGCTGCATGGCGCTGCGCACATCATCCACCGTCAATGCTTCCACCTTGGCCGTCCAGTGGTCCAGATAGTCCAGGGGCAAATCGTTCCAGGCAATGTTGGCAACATTGGCCAACAGTTTGCGGTTGCTGTCGATGCGCAGCGCAAAGCTACCGACCAGATTGTCCTTGGCATCGCGCAGTTCTTGCTCCGTAGGGCCTTCCTGCACAAATTTGTTGAGTGTTTCCTGCGCCACCTGACGCGCCTGCTCGGCCTGATCGGGACGGGTCTGCAAACTGATGGTGAACGCCCCCGCATGCAGGCCAGGCGAGAAGCTGCTGGATACGCCATAGGTCAGGCCGCGCTTTTCACGCACCTCTTCCATCAGACGAGATACCAGACCTCCACCGCCCAGAATGTGATCCCCCACCAGCAGGGCCAGAAAATCCGGGTCATTGCGTTTGATGGCAGGCTGTCCTATCAGGACCTGTGCTTGTGCGGACTGGAACGGAATGCGAATGTCCCGGGCTTCCTGCAAGGGCTGCACCTCTTCCACTGCCGGCAGCGGCGCGCAGTCTTTGTCATCCTTCGCGGGCAGGCGGGACAACAGCCGGGTGACCAACGCATCGGCCTGGTTCTTGTCAACAGCGCCCACAATGCTCACCTTGGCACGGCACGCCAGAAACATCTGCCGCTGAAAGGCCTGCAGATCTTTGACCTCGATGCGCGCCAAGGTCTGCTCGGTGCTACGTCGCCCGTATGCGTGCCCGCCATAAACTGCTTCGGCATAGGCACGACCTGCCACAGTGCCAGGCCGGGTATTCGCTTCGGCAATGGCAGCGCTCCACCGGGCACGCTCCCGTTGCCAGATATCGGCCGGCAGGCTGGGCGCTGCAATCTGACGCGAAGCCAATTCGACCGAGCGGTTCAGCAAATCCGGCACCGTCAGACTGCGCAGGGAATAACTGAAGCTGTCCCTGCCCGCACTGGCGCTGAAGCCTGCCCCCAGATCCGCCCAGGCTTCGCCCAGCGCGTTTTCATCCATGGCAGGCAGCTTGCCTTCGGCTTTGACGCCTTTGCTGGTCATCATGCTCAACGCCGTGGCCAGACCGGCTTTTTCCGCAGGCTCGCGGCGTGCACCGGCATCGAACATGACTTCAATGTCCACCATCGGAATGCTGGGGCTTTCCACCAGCCAGACCTGGGCGCCCGAAGCTTGCTCCCAGTGCTGAATGGGCAACAGTGCCCATGCGGAGTTCATGCCGAAACCGGTCAAGGTACATGCCAGCCAGGCGCTGGCAACTATGTTTTTGGTTTTCATCGTTGCGTCACTTTCAATGCTGGAGCGTGGAGCCATCGCTGTCTGCAGCAGGTCGAGGCGTTTCTCCGGTCGCGCGCGGCTGGGGAACCAGAGTGCCGATGGTCAGTTGGTCGTCGCCAAAGTACTGGCCCGCTACACGCTGCACATCGGCCGCCGTGATTTGCATGAGCTCCTTGACCAGCAGCTCATCGGCATTCACCGGCATGCCCACCACCCAGTAGTTCCCCAGGCTTTGTGCCTGACCCATGACCGAGTCACGCTCATAGATCTGCGAAGCCATCCACTGCGTTTTCACACGCTCCAGCTCAGCTGCACTCACGCCTTCCTTGGCTATGCGATCAACCTGCGCACGCAAGGCTTTTTCCAGCTGCAGCGAGGTTTTCCCCTTGGCCGGAATGCCCGAGAGCATGAACAGGGACGGCCCGCGGCCCATGATGCCAGCCGAGCTGCTGGCACTGTCGGCGACGCGGTCCTTGCCCTGAACCAGCGCCCGCTCCAGACGGGCACCGTCATAACCGTCGAGCACGGCCGACAACACCAGCAGCGCCAGCGCGTCCGTGTCCTGCTTCGTCAGGTTCTGCACATTGCGAATCGATGGCACGCGGTAGGCCATGGCCACATAGGCCTGCTCAGCCGGCTGCTTGAGCTCGATGCGGCGCAGCCCCATTTGCACAGGCTCTTCACGGGGCTTGCTCACGGCGGAAGCACGGGCGGGAATCTGCCCATAGGTCTCCTCGGCCCAGGTACGGACCTGCTCGACATCCACATCGCCGGCAATCACGATGGCCGCATTCGCAGGCACATACCAGCGCTGGTGAAAGTCCCGCACATCATCCGGCGTCATGGCATCAAGATCGCTCATCCAGCCCACCACGGGACGACGGTAAGGGTTGGACTGAAAGACCGTGGCCGAGAGCTGTTCGAACAGCATGGCGCGCGGATTGTCTTCGGTGCGCATGCGCCGCTCTTCCTTGACCACCTCGATTTCCTTGGTGAATTCTTCATCAGGCCATTGGTTGTGGGCAAAGCGATCTGCCTCCAGCGCCATCACATCGCGCAGGCGGTTGGCCGGGATTTGCTGGTAATAGCCCGTGTAATCGCGGTTGGTGAATGCATTCTCCTGCCCACCCAGAGCTGCCACGCGGCGTGAGAACTCGCCCGGTGCCAGCCGCTTGGAGCCCTTGAACATCATGTGCTCCAGCACATGGGCCACGCCAGTGGTGCCGTCGACCTCATCTATGGCACCCACACGCAGCCACAGCATGTGCACGGCGGTCGGTGCACGGCGATCGGGCTGCACGATCAACTGCATGCCATTGCGCAAAGTGAACTGCTGCACCGCCGTCGCCGGATTGGCTGAAGCAGTGCTGGCCCACTCGGACAGAGAAGACGACAACGTGCCCGAAGCGGGCAAATTCTCGGCCGTGGCACTCAGGCAGGCCAACAGCGCTAGGAGGGATAAAGTTCGTTTCATAGAATGTGCGGGATTCTAAAAACCCGCAATGTTCAGTTTTTTCAAGAAAAAAGCCCCACAAGCCGACGCAACTCCTGCCCTTGAGCAGTCAGAGTCCGCCGCACCCGCCGCTGCATCCCCCGAGGAAGCAGTGACTCCCGTACCTGCAACCAAGCCGGCATCCGTCGGCGGTTGGCTGCGCAACACCTTCGGAATGGGCGACAAGGAAGAAGTTCCTGCCATCCCCCCTGCCCCCGTACCCGAAGACTTTGAACAGGCCCCCGAACCCCAGGCAAAGCCGGAAGCGAATGGCGCCCGCGCCAGCTGGATGGACCGCCTCAAGGCGGGTCTGCGCAAGACCGGCTCCAGTATCACCACCGTGTTCACCGGCACCAAAATCGATGATGCACTGTATGAGGAGCTGGAAGACGCCTTGCTGATGGCTGACACCGGCGTCCGGGCCACCGTGCACCTGCTCGATGATCTCAAGCGCCGCGTCAAGGAAACCAAGACCACCGAACCCGCTGCCGTCAAAGCCCTGCTCGCTGATGCCTTGGCCGACCTACTGCGTCCTCTGGAAAAGCCGCTGGTGATTGGCGAGCATACGCCCACCGTCATCATGGTGGCAGGCGTGAACGGCGCGGGTAAGACGACATCGATTGGCAAGCTGACCAAGCATCTGGCCGATCACGACCAATCCGTACTGCTGGCCGCTGCCGACACTTTCCGCGCTGCCGCGCGTGAGCAGCTTGGAGTCTGGGCCACACGCAACACGGTGGAAATCATCAGCCAGGCCGGCGGTGACCCCGCAGCCGTGAGCTTTGATGCGGTGAGTGCCGGCAAGGCCCGCAAGAAGGACGTGGTACTGGTGGACACCGCAGGCCGTCTGCCCACACAGCTGCACCTGATGGAAGAGCTCAAGAAGATCAAGCGTGTGGTCAACAAGGCCGACAGTGCGGCACCCCATGAGGTGCTGCTGGTCATTGACGGCAACACGGGGCAGAACGCGCTCAATCAGGTCAAGGCTTTCGATGAAGCATTGGGCCTGACGGGCCTGATCGTCACCAAACTCGACGGCACGGCCAAGGGCGGCGTGCTGGCTGCCATTGCACAGGAGCGCCCCATTCCCGTGTACTTCATCGGTGTTGGCGAAAAGGTCGAAGACCTGGAAACCTTCAACGCCAGAGAGTTTGCACAGGCGCTGCTGGCGTAAAGCCTTCTCGCCACGCTTGCTTTCAAGCCCTGCACCGCAGGGCTTTTTTGATAGCTTTCTTCGCTTGATACACAAGGATTTCAGAATTAAAACTATTTGAAAAGCTTGTGCATCAAGCGTCAGGCGCTCACTTTTCCACGCTCACGTTCTTTACCTGCGCTGCCACCCATGCGGCATAAGCCGGCGTCGCCTGCTCGGTGCGCAGCAGCAATTGCGGCACTTCGTACGGATGCTGTGCCTGCAGCCAATCCAGCAAACGCGGTGCGGCACCGGCCAGGGTCTTGAAGACGATGCGCCACTCTGCATCGCTTTGCAGCTGGCCCTGCCACTCGTAGTGGGAGGCAATGGCTTCAATCTGCGCACACGCCGCCTCGCGCGCCTGTACGGCCGCCTGGGCCAGGCGTTGGGCATCGGCCGCGCTGCCAACCGTGGTGGTGACCACGGCAATCGGTTCGAGCATCAGAGGAAGGGACATGGTGCGATTTTCACCCTTCCTGTGCTTGGGTGGTGCGCTCCGGCCACGTCGCAATCACCACGCTGAGCAGTGCAATGCCCAGCGCCAGCATTTGCACACCGCTGATGGCTTCCCCCAACACCAGCACGCCCACGACAGCAGCGCTCACGGGCAGCATGACCGTGAAAATACCGGCCTGCGCCGCAGGCACGGAACGCAAACCTGTCATCCACAGCCAGACCGTCCAGACGCAAGCGGCCAGGGCATACCACAACAGCAACAGCCACATCGCAGGGCTGACACGGTCAAAGTCGAACTGCCAGGCCAGATAGATGCCCATCGGCGCGGAAAGCGCGAAACCCCAGAGATTGATAATGGCGCTGATGCGCCTGGGCGAAACCGCGGCAGTGAGCTGCTTGCCAATCACGGCATAAGCTGCCTCGCACAACACAGCAGCCAGCAGCAGCAACTGCCCCAGCCAGGCGTGGGGCTGCACTTGGGCATCTTCGGACGGCCTGGCACTGGCATACAGGGCAATGCCCACCACAGCCAGCGCCACGGCCACCCAGGTCCGTGCGGCAATGCGTTCGCGCAGGATCAACCAGCTGAGCACGGCCACCGCCACGGGAATGGCGGCCATGGTCACGCCAGCACTGACGGCACTGGTCAGGCTCACGCCCGAAACCATGCACAGAGTGAACAGGAAGTTGCCAAAAAAGGACTCGAAAAACAACAGCCGCTTGTTGCGTGTGCTCAAGGGCGCTTCTGTAGGCGCCTTGCGTAACCAGTGCACCATGGCCACAGCGCCAATGCCAAAGCGTAGCCAGGCCAGCAAGAAAACGGGAAACAACGCTGCCAGCGGTTTGGAAAGCGCCACATAACTGCCCACCAGCGC
The DNA here is from genome assembly GCA_023435325.1 of Pseudomonadota bacterium. Classification (GTDB taxonomy): domain Bacteria; phylum Pseudomonadota; class Gammaproteobacteria; order Burkholderiales; family Burkholderiaceae_C; genus Comamonas. Next base: position 23,718 of record JAEYRT010000010.1, read on the forward strand.
CATGCTGAGCGCCAGACACACATAGGCAACAGGCCGGGAAGGAGGGTTCACGGTGTACGAGTAGAGATTGAGCGCCGCATCATAGATCGCCCTACGCACACCGCCGTGTCACGCTGGCAAGCCATGGGCTGGTGTTTCGCAGCGATCAAACCCTGGCGTTGGGTTCGGCGCAGACAGGTGGGTTTGTGGTGCACAAGTTGTCGCCTCTCACTCAATGTTGCACTGATTCTTTCTTGTAGGTTCGCTCTGCACCTCAAAGCAGTCACAGCACCCTAACGAGCTTCGAGTGTCAGCTGTTGCATGAGTTGAATGGTGCTATCGCTCCCATAGCTGCCAGTCATGGCCGCATTTGAGGATTCAACCAGAACCATGCCGCGATTCCCAAGGCGATCCACAACAGGATGATCATGATTGCCCCAGCGCGACTACTCAGCTTTGACCCTTTTTCAGTCATCCATGCATCCGCTTGAACACGGCATTCAGCAAGCACTAATTCGGGCAGCAGCTTGACCGTCAGCCAAATCAACGCCGGGAGCAAGAGGATATCGTCTACATATCCAAGAACCAGGATGAAATCAGGGATCAAATCAATCGGACTGAGCGCATAAGCCACGACAAATAGCCCCAGAGCCTTCGCATACCAAGGCGTACCAGGGTGTTTTCCGGCGAACCAGAGTGTCACTCCATCGCGCTTGATCCGGTTTGCCCAAACCTTTAGGTTTTCACTGAAATTCATGGAAGACTCTGAAGATGAACCATGATTTTCTCACCGAGGCCATGACCGCTCTTGGCCGAACTCAGACATTTGGCCCCTCAGACACAAAGCCCGCAGTTGCGGGCTTTGACATTCGCAAACTCTGAGAATTTGCAGAATTTCTGAGAACCACGATTGCCTTCTACCGCGATCCAGTGACTCTGGCCATGATCCCCCAAAAACCTCCATCCATTTCTTCGTAGCTGAAGCCTCTTGGCCCAGCTGCCTTCGTCACGCCGCAGGCAAACGCGCTCCCTAATGCCAAGCGAAGCCCGAGACTTCAACGAGCAGCAGATCAGTGAGTCTTTTTTGAGGGTTTTTGGTGAATCGAATATATAAAACACCTCCGAAAAAATCTAAAAACATCAATTTCCTACTTAGAAACAATTACTTATGAACTTCTAGAAGTACAACACTAAGTGATAAAAGTACAAAACTCGGTGTGAATCGACAACCGACACCGGGGCAAGCTCCTTCCCACCAGAGGATCCCGGGGAACTTATGACTTAGCACTCCCTCTCATAGAGTGCTAATATGAAGCAATGGATGAAAGGATGATTGCAATGACAAACCAAACCGGCACCCTCGCTGCTTCGGCCTTGGCACCTGCGAATCCTTGGGCATTGGTGCCACCGCTGGGCAATCTGGATGCCTATATCACGGCTGTCAATCGCCTGCCCATGCTCACCCAAGAGGAAGAGCAGGACTACGCCCGCAAGCTCAAAGAACACAACGATCTGGATGCCGCTGGACGCCTGATCATGTCCCACCTGCGTCTGGTAGTGTCAATCTCGCGCCAGTACCTGGGCTATGGTCTGCCCCATGGCGATTTGATCCAGGAAGGCAACGTCGGCCTGATGAAAGCCGTCAAGCGCTTTGACCCTGCGCAGAATGTGCGCCTGGTCAGCTACGCCATGCACTGGATCAAAGCCGAGATCCACGAATACATTCTGAAGAACTGGCGCATGGTCAAAGTGGCCACCACCAAAGCCCAGCGAAAGCTGTTCTTCAACCTGCGCTCGCTCAAACAAGGCATGCAGGCCGACGCGGCAATGGATGAAGATCTGGCGCTGCGCGAAACCCTGACCGAACAGCAGATTGATGCCATGGCATCCAAGCTCAACGTCAAGCGCGAAGAAGTCATGGAGATGGAAACCCGTCTCTCGGGCGGTGACATCTTGTTGGACCCCAGTCCCAACGATGATGGTGAAAACGCCTTCGGCCCTATCGCCTATCTGTCCGATGCCTCGCACGAGCCCACCAGCATGCTTGAAAACCGCCAGCGCGATGTGCTCGCAACCGATGGCATTGCCCAGGCGCTGGATGCGCTGGATGCACGCAGCCGTCGCATCGTGGAAGAGCGTTGGCTCAAGGTGAATGACGATGGTTCCGGCGGCATGACACTGCACGAGCTGGCAGCCGAATACGGGGTGAGTGCCGAGCGCATCCGCCAGATCGAGGTCGCCGCCATGAAAAAGATGAAAAAAGCGTTGGTGGAGTTCGCTTAAGAAAGTTCCTGCACGCTCTGGCTGAAAAATGCCAGATTCATGCCTGAGCCAGCCCGGATAATGTCCGGGCTTTCTTTTTTCCTGCGAAAACATAAAAATTTCCGCAGTTTTTCTGCACCCAGAGAGATGACCTTGACCACTCGATACGCTCGTCGCACAGTTTTGGCTGCTGGCGCAGCCCTGTTGGCTGCTTCCGCAAGCAGCGCTGTCTTTGCCGCATCTGCAGCCGGCACCTGGCCTACCAAGCCAGTGCGCATTGTGGTGGGTTTTCCCGGCGGCTCTTCGCCAGACCTCACAGCACGCACTTTCTCGGAGCCCCTGTCCAAGCTGTTGGGCCAACCCGTGGTCGTGGAAAACAAGGTCGGTGCAGGCGGCAATATCGGTGCAGCCGAAGTCGCACGTGCCCATGACGATCACACCATCGGCTTGATGATCAACGGCAATATGACGATTGCCAAGATTCTCAACCCGGCCACCCCTTACGACCCGCTCAAGGACCTGGCACCGCTGACCCTGATCGGCGTGTCGCCTTTGGTGCTGACAGCACCTATCGAACAGCCCGGAGTACCCAAGGACACAGACGCCAAAGCCTTCTTCGCCGCAGCCAAGACGGCTGGAGACAAGTGGAGCTATGGCACACCTGGCGTGGGCACCATCGGCCACCTGGGCACTGAACTGCTCAAGGCGCGCAGCGGGATCAATCCTGTCCACGTCCCTTACAACGGCTACCCACAAGTCGCCACGGCCATGCTGGGCGGGCAGTTACAGATGGCCATGCTGCCACCCGCGCTGGCATTGAGCCAGGCGCAGGCAGGCAAGTTGCGCCTGATCGGCGTGACCTCCAGCGGACGCAGTGCACTGGTTCCCGGCGTCCCCAGCCTGGCCGAAGCCGGCGTGCAGAACTTTGACCTGCAGATCTGGAACGCTTTTGCAGCGCCTTATTCAATGCCCGAAGCCATTCGCACCAAGCTTGCAGGCATGCTGGTAGAGATTGCCCGCACACCTGAAGTGCGTACCAAGCTGTTCCAGCAAGGCTGGCAGATGGTGGGAACCTCTCCTGAAGGACTGGCCAATCGCGTCAAGAAAGACACGGAAGAGCTCAGCCGCCTGATCCGCGAGCAAAAGATCAGCAATCAGTAACCAGGTACACTGCACGTCCCTGCCCAAACGCGGCCTGACGTGCGGCGGTTCACGCCTGTTCGACAATCGGAACTGAAGCCTGAAAAGGTGGCGAAGGAAGAAATAGAAAAAGGGATGCTTCGGCATCCCTTTTTTCGTGCATTCAAACCTGTTCGCGCCAGGCCTCGAACTCGGAGGCCGACAACGCTTTGGCAGACAGCCAGCCTTGGTAGCAGTCGCACTGGAGCGTTTGCAACATCTGGCGCTGTGCTTCGGTTTCCACCCCCTCGGCCACCACTTGTATGTCCAGCGCATGCCCCAATGCGATCATGGCCCCCAGGAGCTGCTTGCCTTTGCTTGCGGGATGCAAAAAGTCCTTACCCAGCTTGATACGCTGCACTGGCAAGCGCTGCAG
>JAEYRT010000058.1 GCA_023435325.1 Pseudomonadota bacterium
ATCCAGCACGCGCCAGGCAGAAGGCGGCGCAGGTGCGTGCCACAGCGGCCATACGTCTTCGGCTTGCCCCAAAGGGCTGGAAGGCTCACAGGCCCAATGCAGCCCGGCACCTGCAGCCACAGAGGCACGCGGCGCAATGGGCAAATCCCAGACCTTCGCGGCCTGCGTGTAGTCCCCGTAGCTGTGCGTGGGCAGGCTGACGCAAGCTGCGCCATGGCGCGCGGCAAATGCCGTGATGCGATGGATGAACTCGCTGCTGCTGCCAGCCATCAGCACACGCTGTGCGTCCACCCCATGCAAAGCCGCCAATTGCGCACGCAGCTCGGTATAGGCAGGGTCGGGATACTGCGCCACATGGGCTGCCTGCAAAGCTTGCACCGCCATGGGACACGGCCCGCAGGCATTGCGGTTGGTGGAGAAATCATGGGCTGGCACGCCCAGCGCATCCGTGCCGCCGTGCATGCCGATCTCAAGCATGGGACAGCACGCCTGCCACCATCAGCAGCCCCATGGCAATGACCACGCCTAGCACGACGCTTCCCACCGCTTGAGCAGCCAGACGCACGGCCCGCTGCACATGCTGTGCTTGCGGTACGGCCCCTGTGGCGTTGAGCACATAAACCTGCGGCTTGCCCAGGCGCACGCCCAGCGCCAGTGCCATGGCGCCCATGGTCCAACCACCATTGGGCGAAGGCGTAAGACCGGCATCGCGCCACAAATGGCGCAGGGACACGCCGCCGGCCACCAGCGCCAGCAAACCAGCAGTCATGCGCGCCGGTATCCAGTTGAGCCCATCGTCCGCCCGCGCCGCCCATTTGCCGGCCCATTGCCAGTGGCGACGCTGCGCCCCCTGCCCCCGCCAGCCGGGATAGCCCCACATGGCGTCTGCCGTATTGGCAAAGCGGTAAAGCGCAGCACCGGGCAGACCCAGCGCCGCAAACCAGAACAGCGGTGCCATCACGGAATCGTTCAGGTTCTCCGCCAGGGTTTCGATGGCGCTTTCACGCACCGTACCAGCATCAAGCTGCGTGGTATCACGGCTGACCAGCCTGGACAGCCGGTCGCGCCCCTGTGCCAGGGAGTGTTGCAGGGCAGACTCCACCGCCAGGACTTCCGTTTGCAGCATGCGCCAGGCAAGCAAGGGCTTGAGCAACACCCCCACCACCACACCCTGCCACCACCATGCCATGGGCGGCAGCAGAAATTGCAGACCGGCATAGAGCATGAAAACCATAGCTGCCAACGCGCACCAGCTGGTCATTCCCAATATAAAAGACTTGCAATCCCTTGATATATCAGCGGTAGGCGCTATTTTTTTCCCCAGAATTTCCAGGATCTTGCCCATGGCCACGACGGGGTGCAGCCAAGCCGGTGGCTCTCCCAGCACGCGATCCAGCAGCAGAGCCACCAGTACGGCACAACCCGCTGCCAGCACGTCGTGGCGCCAGAAGTCGGCCGCCTGCGGCGCGGCATGCCACCACTGGTACAGCCAGGCCAGCGGACTCCACGAGACCAGCAGCGTGGTGAAAAAATCCACACCATTCATGCTTGCGCGATATCTGCTTCCGGGCCCCAGCGTTCATCGAACAGCATGGCTTCCAACGGGGCGCGTTGGGCCCATTTCTCCTGTTGCAGCATGGGCTCGGCGTAATAGGCATGCACGGGCCCCAGGCACAGCACCGCCAATGGATAAGCACCCGCGGGCATCTCCATCAGGTGCGCCAACTCCTGCGGGTCGTAAATCGACACCCAGCCCATGCCCAGCCCTTCGGCCCGTGCGGCCAGCCACAGGTTCTGGATGGCACAAGCCGCCGAGGCCATATCCATCTCCGGCATGGTGCGGCGGCCAAATACGTGCGCCTCACGCCCCGGAGGCAGGGCCACAACCAGCACCTCCGCCGCGTCCAGCACGCCCTGCACTTTGAGCTTCATGAAGTCCTCTTCACGCTCGCCCAGTGCCTGGGCCGTCAGCACACGCTCTTTTTCGATCAGCGCATGCATGCCTTCGCGCATGGCACGCGAGCGCACGCGAATGAAGCGCCACGGCTGCATGAAACCAACGCTGGGCGCATGGTGGGCCGCACGCAGCAGGCGCAGCAGAACCTCGTCGCTGACCGTGCCACCGGCAAAGTGGCGCATGTCACGGCGCTCATGAATGGCGCGATACACGGCGTTGCGCTCCACGTCGGTGAACGGGGTAGCGGCAATGGTGCGATAGCTGGTGACGGAGTCCTTGGGCTGCATGGTCTTAGTCCTCAATCCCGCGCTGGGCGGGCACGCCTGCCTGGAACGCATGTTTCACCATGCGCATCTCGGTCACAGTATCGGCGATCTCCACAATTTCAGCCGGACAGCGGCGCCCTGTCAGGCAGACATGCACATCCTTGGGACGGGCCTGCAAGGTGTCCAGCACATCCTGCAAGGGCAGCCAGCCGTAAATCAGTGGATAGGTGATTTCGTCCAGCACGACCAGAAAATGCGCACCGCCCAGAATGCTGGCCTTGGCTTTTTCCCAACCCTCACGCGCCAGCTGGGCCGAGCGCTCCAGATCCTGGCTTTTCCAGCTGAAACCGTCGCCCAGGCCTTCGATCGGCACACCAATCTGCTCGAATAGACGGTGCTCGCCAAAACGTGCGCTGGGCACTTTCATGAACTGGTAAATCTTGACTGCCTTGCCCCGTCCATGCGCACGCAAGGCCAGGCCAAAGGCCGCCGTGCTTTTGCCCTTGCCATCTCCGGTATTGACAATGATCAGGCCTCGGCGCTCGCCCGTGGGGCGTTCATAGCCACGCTCGGTGGGTGCTTGTTCGATTTCCATGCTTGGTTTTTCCTTTCTTCAGCCCAGGCGCGGCAACGCCGTCCACATGCCATCCACCTGCCGCACTTGCACGCGGTGGTCGAACACCGCCTCCAGCGCCGCATGCGTGCGCGGATCACGGCTGGCGCCGTGGTGCACCACACGGCCTTGCTGCAGGACCAGCAAGGAATCCGCCTGCAAGGCAATGCCCAGCTCGTGCAGCACACTGATCACGGTCGTACCCTGGGCCACCAGAGCGCGTACCGTCAGCAGCCAGTCACTCTGGTGGGGTGGATCCAGATTGGCCAGTGGTTCATCCATCAGCAACACTTGCGCCTGCACCGCCAGGGCGCGTGCCAGCAGCACACGCTGGCGTTCGCCGCCGGACAGCTGCGCCAGCGGCCGATGGCGCCATTCCCAAG
>JAEYRT010000065.1 GCA_023435325.1 Pseudomonadota bacterium
GCATGCGCTCATGGATACTTTCCAGCTGGAGCAGACCATGCAGACACCGGTATTGCGGTGAAGGGCCGGCCTGCATTGGCGATGGCTCTCTTGTGCGGTAGATTGGCTGTGCACCGTCTCAACCCGCACAGGAGGTTTGTATGCAAAGAGGTTTGCTTTCAGTCTTGGAGAACGCGGGGCTGGTTCTCGCGCTGGCCCTGGTGGTTCTGATCGCAGGCATGGGCTATGGTTTCTACGCCCGCCAGCAGGCGCCCGAGGCGGCTCCCGCTCAGGAGGCCACCGCAGCGCAGTGAAACGAGGCCTGGGTGCTTCCGCAGCGCGCTGACAGCTAGCGTCTGCCCTGCAGCACTGCCAGCAAGGCTCCGGTGATGATCAAGGCACCCCCGAGCAGCATGCGGGAAGTGAGTTCGGTGGCGCCGAGCAGCCATGCCGAGATGCTGGCAAAAAGCACTTCCGAGAGCATGATCAGCGAGGTGGTGCTGGTGGGCACACGTGCTGCGCCGTACTGCAGTGCCCATGAGCCAATAGCCACCATCACGGCCATGCCCAGCAGGCAGCTGACCCAGACCGCATCAGGTGCCGGGACTGCAGGAAAGTGGCCCAGACCGTAGCCGCTGCCAGCCGTGGCCAGGCCCACCACCATGCAGCCCACAAACATGGCCAGCACACGTGACATGCTGGGCGTGTGAAAGCTGCGGCGCAACACCACGTTGGTGCAGGAAAAACAAAAACCGCCCAGCACGGCCAATACCTCGGGCAGGCCGATGCCGGCCGTCAGACTGCGCATGCTGGCGCCCTGGGGAACGATCACCAGCGCCATGCCGCTGAAAGCCAGCACCAGGCGCAATACGCCTGCGCGTGTTGGTCGTTCGCCCAGAAAGCGCCATGCCAGCAGCACCGTCCAGGCAGGCATCAGATAGAACAGGAGAATCACGCGCACCACATCGCCGGTGGAGACAGCCATGTTGAATGACACATTGGTCAGCCCTGCGGACAGGGCCAGCAACCACAGCACGCGGTGCCTGGCAAAGCCTTGCCAGCTGCCGCGTGCCCAGTGCCGTAGCCAGCGTGAGCAGGCTGTAAATCATGCTGGTGGCCCAGGGAGCCGCCAGCCCCTGGGCATGCATGGTCTGAAACGGCCACCAGGCCAGGCCCCAGACCATGGCGTTGAACAGCAGCGAGAGATAAGGCAAGGAGGAATACATCTCAAAAACGGCTCCGGCGCAGGTGGTGCCTGCGCCGGATGCGGTGAAAAAGGGGTCTGCTTTTTTAATGGTGATCGTGCCGTGCAATATGTAGCAACTGTCGCACCTCACTGCCATGGTTGCGACAGTTGTAACGATACCAGCGGCCAATCAGCCACATGGTCGCCGCCACGATCAGGCCAAACCCCGTGATGGCGCCATAGGCCGACAGGCCCCACATCGTGGCCAGACTGTACAGCGCGCCCAGACCAAGAATGCAGGCCTGCTCATTGAAGTTCTGCACGGCAATGGATCGGCCTGCACCCATCAGGTTGTGGCCACGATGCTGGAGCAGGGCATTCATGGGCACGACCAGATAGCCGCCCAGGCCGCCCAGCACGATCAGGAAGGGAATGGCCACCCACAGATTGCTGATGAAATTCATGCAAATCACCAGCAGGCCCATGGCGATACCCATGGGAATCACGCGTGTGGCGTGCTGCAGGCGCATACGCATCGACGCCAGGACCGCGCCCACGGCCGTGCCGATGGCCACGACGCCGACCAGGGCAGAAGCCTGGGTGGTGCCATAGCCCAGCGCCACGGCAGCCCAGGCCAGCACGATGTAGCGCAGATTGCCCGAAACGCCCCAGAACAAGGTGGTGGTGGACAGCGAGATCTGGCCCAGCTTGTCTCGCCACAGACGGCGATTGCAATTCCAGAAGTCAGGCAGCAATGCCAGGGTGCTGCGCAGCACGCTGTGGTGCGCCTCCTGGCGCAGGGGAACCAGCGCTGCGGATGTGCGCGGTATGCGCAGATTGAAGATGGCAGCCAGCACGTAGACGAACACCAGCACGCCAATGGCGGCTTCGGCTGCGTTGTCCACGCCTGGGAGGTTCAGCGCCAGCAGATGTTCCGACACCGCTGGACCCACGAGCTGACCACCCAGCAGCACGCCGAGGATGATGGAGGTGATGGTGAGCCCCTCGATCCAGCCATTGGCCTTGACGAGCTGGGATGCTGGTAGCAATTCCGTCAGGATGCCGTATTTGGCGGGCGAATAAGCTGCTGCACCCAGGCCCACCACGGCATAGGCCAGCAATGGGTGATGGCCGAACAGCATCAACAGGCAACCGACCACCTTGATGGCGTTGCTGATGAACATGACACGCCCTTTGGGCAAGGCGTCTGCAAAGGCACCGACAAAGGGGGCCAGGATCACGTAAAACAGCGCGAACATCGGCACCAGAGCAGCACTTTGCCACTCCGGCGCGCCGCCGGTGCGCAAAAGCTCAACGGCGGTGACGAACAATGCGTTATCGGCCAGCGAGCTGAAAAACTGCGCCGACATGATGGTGTAGAAACCGCGCTTCATTGAATAC
>JAEYRT010000142.1 GCA_023435325.1 Pseudomonadota bacterium
TTCCATCGAACCCCCAGTTCGGCTCTTTGAACCTGGGTGCTGCGATTCAAGTGATCGCTTACGAGTGGCGCGAGGCGCTGGGTGGCTTTCCGGTGGTGGAGCACACGCCGCGCCCTGAGCGTGCCGACATGCAACAAGTGGCAGGCATGTTGGGCCACTGGGAGCAGGCGCTGGCACACATCGGTTTTCTTGACCCGGCTGCGCCCAAGAAGCTGATGCCGCGCCTGAATCAAATGTTCAACCGTGCGCAACTGACCCAGGAGGAAATCCACATCCTGCGCGGTGTCGCCAAAGCCATGCTGCAAAGTTCGCCCCCAAAGCACTAAACTGTGCAGCCCTTGTAACAAGTAACGGCCCATTTGATGCTTTCCCGACTGCGTTCTGACATCCAGTGCATTCTTGACCGCGATCCTGCGGCGCGTAGCACCTGGGAGGTCATTACCTGTTACCCCGGTCTGCACGCGATCTGGTGGCACCGCCCTGCGCATTGGTGCTGGACGCACAACCTCAAGTGGCTGGGGCGCTTTACTTCACACATTGGCCGCTGGCTCACGGGTATTGAAATCCACCCGGGTGCGGTGATTGGTGACCGCGTGTTCATCGATCACGGCATGGGGGTGGTGATTGGCGAGACGGCCGTGGTCGGTGATGGCTGCACCATCTACCACGGCGTGACGCTGGGCGGCACGTCGCTGTACAAAGGCAGCAAGCGCCATCCCACCTTGGGCAAGGATGTGGTGGTTTCGGCCGGTGCCAAGGTGCTGGGCGGTTTTGAGGTGGGCGATGGCGCCAAGATCGGCTCCAACGCCGTGGTCATCAAACCGGTTCCTGCAGGCGCTACGGCCGTCGGCATTCCGGCACGCATCATCCCTTCCAAAACGGGGGAAAGTGCCGATGTCACCGAGGTGCGCGATGCAACTGTGGTGCCGCCAGCCGCTGTGCCCAGCCTGGAGGTGGCCAATGCCGCAGCGGCATCTGCCGCGGCAGCAGCCCAGCCCGAGCCTTGTGCCGATCAGGCCAAGGGCTTTACTGCATATGGTGTAACCGAAGACGACCCCATCACGCAGGCCATGAAGGGTCTAGCAGAAGGTGCAGCCAGCCACGAACAGCAGTTGCAACTGCTGTGGGCGGCCCTGGAAAAGCTCTCTGCCAAGCTGGACACGGATTGCCTGCCCTGTGAAGAGCAGCGTGGCACTCATTTCGAGAAAGAAAAGATCGATCAGATTCTGGGCAAGTAAATTCCTGGAGTTGCCGGATGCGCACAGAGGAGGCCTTGATGGCCTCCTTGTTTTTTCTACGGGGCAACCCTCAAAACGTCACCAAGGTGGCGCAAAAGACGGCCCAACCTCTTGTACGCTTGGACACTTCTGATTTGACGACTCACCTCACTAGAGACAGGATTGAATTCCATGGATGTGTCCCAAGCCCTGCGTGAACGCCGTTCCGTGCGCGCCTTTACTTCTCAAGTGCCTTCGGCCGAGCTGGTGCAACGCCTGATGCAAGATGCAGCCCTGGCTGCGTCCGGTGGCAATATGCAGCCCTGGCGTGTGGCAGCGATTACGGGCGAACCCCTGAAGGCCATGCTGGCCGATGTGGCGCAGGCACCAGGTGAAGAAAAACCGGCCCATCTGTCCTACCCCCCCAATCTGTGGGAACCCTATCGCACCCGCCGGTTTGCCAATGGTGAAGACTTGTACAAGAGCATCGGCATTCCACGTGAGGACAAGGCTGGCCGACTGCGCCAGCTGGCCAAGAACGCGCAGTTCTTCGGGGCTCCTGTGGGTATCCTCATGTTCACCGAGGAGCGCATGGGGCCGGTGCAGTGGATGGACCTGGGTATCTATCTGCAGTCCTTCATGCTGCGCGCGACGGAAGAGGGACTGTCCACCTGTGCCCAAGGTTTCTGGCGCCGCTATGACGCGGTGGTCAAGCAGCACATTGAAGTGCCCGAAGGCTATTTGGTGACTTATGGCATTGCCCTGGGTTATGAAGACAAGGATGCACCCATCAACAGCATGCGTGCAACCCGCGCAGACTTTGCGGAATGGGGCCAGCTCAAGGGCTTTTAAAACGTAGCGGTCAAGCCAAAGGAAAAAAGCGCTTCTCTCGAGAAGCGCTTTTTTCATGGCATGGGTAGGTACAGGTGCATCAGGGCAAGGCGTATTTGCCTGTACCCTCAGGCCAGGTGGTCAGCACGTCATAGCCGGTGGCCGTGACCACGACCATGTGCTCCCACTGGGCAGACAAGGACTTGTCCTTGGTGATCACGGTCCAACCATCGCTCAGCTCCTTGGTGTCGTGCTTGCCCATGTTGAGCATGGGCTCGATGGTGAAGATCATGCCTTCCTGCAAGCTCATGCCTTGGCCGGGATAGCCGTAGTGCAGCACCTGGGGTTCGTCATGGTAGGTCTGACCAATGCCGTGGCCGCAATAGTCGCGCACGATGGAGAAACCATCCCGCTGGGCCACGCTCTGAATGGCGTGGCCGATGTCGCCCAAGGTGGCACCGGGCTTCACCGCACGGATGCCAGCCACCATGGCCACGTAGGTGGTGTCGATGAGCTTTTGTGCCTTGGCTGCCACGCTGCCCACCGTGTACATGCGCGAGGTATCGCCAAACCAGCCGTCTTTGATGAGTGCCACGTCCACGTTGACGATGTCACCTTCCTTGAGGGTTTCCTTGGCGCTGGGGATGCCGTGGCAGACCACATGGTTCACCGAGGTGCACACGGTCTTGGGAAAGCCGTGGTAGCCGATGTTGGCAGGGATGCACTGGAGTTCATTGACGATGAAGGCATTGCACAGCTTGTCCAGGTGATCGGTGCTGACGCCGGGCTGCACATGGGGTGTCAGCATTTCCAGCACGCGTGCGGCCAGCATGCCGGCTTCACGGGATTTGGCGATGCCTGCGGCATCATGAATGGGAGGAAGGCGACGGTAAGGGCGTTTGGACATGGAGAAAAAACCAGCAGCGCGCACATCTGCCGGTGCAATGAAAAACTGCGCTCACTGTAGCGCGTTGTGCGCACGAATGCGCGTCGCCTGCCAGCAACTGAGGTGGTTGCAGCAGTTTTGTGAGTGTCTTGAGAAAGGAATAAAAAAGAGCGGCTAACGCAGGCTGTGTAAGGTTTTGCTATATAAAACTATTGCAAAACCTTGTGCAGTGGGCGTGAGCTGCTACTAAAAACAAAACCCGCAGGCTTTGCAGCGTGCGGGTTGTGTGTGGTGCAGGACTGCCGCAAGGGCAGTCGCAGGGATTAACGCTGGTCAATAGGCTTGACTTCGCGTGCCACGGAACCAGTAAACAGTTGGCGAGGACGGCCGATCTTGTACTCGGGGTCACCCATTTGCTCGTTCAACTGGGCGATCCAGCCCACGGTACGTGCCAAAGCGAAGATGCCGGTGAACAGGTTCACTGGAATGCCGATGGCGCGCTGAACGATGCCGGAGTAGAAGTCCACGTTGGGGTAGAGCTTGCGCTGCACGAAGTAGTCGTCTTCCAGGGCAATCTTTTCCAGCTTCTTGGCCAGTGCGAACAGCGGATCGTTTTCCAGACCCAGTTCGGACAGGATTTCGTTGCAGGTTTCCTGCATCAGCTTGGCGCG
>JAEYRT010000145.1 GCA_023435325.1 Pseudomonadota bacterium
CCAGCACCATGCCTTCGCTGATACCGAACTTCATCTTGCGCGGTGCCAGGTTGGCCACCATCACGGTCAGCTTGCCTTGCAGATCTTCAGGCTTGTACATGCTGGCGATGCCACTGAATACATTGCGCGTCTTGCCTTCGCCCACATCCAGCGTCAGCTGCAGCAGCTTGGTCGAGCCTTCGACGGGCTTGCACTCCACGATCTTGGCAATGCGCAGGTCGATCTTGGCAAAGTCGTCAATCGTGATCGTGGGGGCGATTTCTTCGCCGCCGGGCTTGGGTGCTTCGACCACAGGGGCTGCTGGTGGCTCAAACAGCGCGTCCAGCTGCTCGATCACCACGCGCTGCATCAGGTGTTCATACTTGCCAATTGCGTGGCCAGCGCCCAGCAGGGTGTCAGCATCGGCAAATTGCAACTCGCCTACCTTCAGGAAGGTTTCCACTTGTGCAGCGACTGCAGGCAGCATGGGTTTGAGGTACACGGTCAGCAGGCGGAAGGCTTCGATACAGGTCGAGCACACATCCTGCAGGCGTGCATCCATGCCTTCTTGCTTGGCCAGCTCCCAGGGCTTGTTGGCATCCACATAGCTGTTGACCTTGTCGCACAGCAGCATGATTTCGCGGGCGGCGCGGGCGGTGTCGCGGTTTTCGTAAGCGGCAACGATGGCATCCTTTTGCGCGCGCAGCGCCGCCAGCAGGGCTTGGCCGTCTTCGGAGACTTGGCCCAGCTTGCCCTCAAAGCGCTTGAAGATAAAGCCTGCCGCACGTGAGGCGATGTTCACGTACTTGCCGATCAGGTCGGAGTTCACGCGCAGCATGAAGTCTTCGGCAGTGAAGTCGATGTCTTCGTTCTTGCCGTTGAGCTTGGCGCCCAGGTAGTAGCGCAGCCACTCGGGGTTCATCTTCAGTGCCAGGTACTTCAGCGGGTCCAGGCCCGTGCCGCGGCTCTTGCTCATCTTCTCGCCGTTGTTCACGGTCAGGAAACCGTGCACGCAGATCTTGGTGGGCGTCTTGCGGCCGCTGAACTTGAGCATCGCAGGCCAGAACAGCGTGTGGAAAGTCACGATGTCCTTGCCGATGAAGTGGTACTGCTCCAGGTTCGGGTCAGCCATGTAGGCGTCGAAATCCTCGCCGCGCTGATTGAGCAGGTTCTTCAGGGACGCCAGGTAGCCCACAGGCGCATCCAGCCACACATAGAAGTACTTGCCGGGTGCATCGGGAATCTCGATGCCGAAGTAAGGCGCGTCACGGCTGATGTCCCAGTCGTCCAGGCCCTCGCTGGTCGAACCATCGGGGTTGGTGCGCACGCCAAACCATTCTTTCACCTTGGCGGCCACTTCGGGCTGCACGTGCAGGCCGTTTTGCGTCCATTCCCTGAGGAATTCCACAGCGCGTGGGTCGGAGAGCTTGAAGAAAAAGTGCTCGGAGGTGCGCAGTTCAGGTTTGGCGCCGGACAGGGCAGAGAACGGATTGATCAGGTCAGTGGGTGCATACACCGCGCCACAGGCTTCGCAGTTGTCGCCATATTGGTCCTTGGCGTGGCACTTGGGGCACTCGCCCTTGATGAAACGGTCAGGCAGGAACATGTTCTTCTCGGGGTCGAAGAACTGCTCGATGGTGCGGGTTTCAATGAAGCCGGCGGCCTTCAAATCCAAATAAATCTGCTTGCTCAGTTCGTGGTTCTCGGGGCTGTCGGTATTGCTCCAGTTGTCAAAAGCAATGTGAAAGCCATCCAAGTACTGCTTGCGGCCGGCCGCAATGTCAGCCACGAACTGCTGGGGTGTCTTGCCGGCTTTTTCAGCGGCAATCATGATGGGCGCGCCATGGGCGTCGTCCGCGCCCACGAAGTTCACCTGATTGCCCTGCATTCGCTGCGCACGCACCCAGGTGTCGGCCTGGATGTATTCCATGATGTGGCCGATGTGGAAGTTGCCGTTGGCATACGGCAGTGCGGTGGTGGCGAAAATCTTGCGTTGGGACATGAGGCTCTTCTCGTTGGGCTAGGGAAAGCAACCGGCGATTTTAAAGCCGGGACCACGTCGCGCAGCGAATGCGGGCTTGGCCCCGGTGTGCAGGGAGTGTACGTTTGCAAAAAAGGAGCGGCCAGCGCTTGCCTACATTGGTTTTCAGAAAGTTTTATATCTGAAACCTTTGTAGAGAAAGCATTGAATGCTCCTTTATTGAATTAAGCATGCCAATGCATAGGGCATGCATGCTGCGCTTAAGGCTGTTGCATCAGTGGCTTTTGCAGCAGTGTTGCCAGCGTCAAGCCGCTGAGCACGGCCATGTTCTGCTCATCGGCAAAGCGCTGGGCCGTGTCCTGCAAAGGCGCAATGCAGATATAGGCGCATGCATCGGCGCCTTGCTTGTCCATGGCTTGCTGCAGCGCGCGCAATGGCTCTACGCCATGGGTTGCTGCTTTCCAGCGCTTGGCGCTGGCCAGAGTGGTTTTGCCCTGGCGGCGTAGCACAAAGTCAAACGCTGCGTCCTTGCTGCGCTGCACTTCATAGCCTTCCACTTGCCAGGCGCGCTCGAGGTGGCTGGCAAATTCGCTCCAGTTCTTGCTGGCGGCATCTTCGAGCAAGGCTTGCTGCTGGGCAGGCGTGGGCTGGTCGTACTGGCGCACAAAAGCGATAAAGCCCAGTGCCCAGAATGGCAGCGAGCCCAGAATGGCCACCATCTTGTAGGGCTGGGGCACCAAGGCGGCGGCCAGCAGGGCCCAGCCCGCACCGACCAGGAAGCTGATCCACCAGCGCGAGCGCAGCAAGATGGCAAACAGGGAGTTTTCGGCCATTTTGAATTTCATGGCGTGCAGATCTTTCTCGAGGGGGAAACAAGCCTTGCAGCTAAGGGGGAAGGGCCCGCTGCCGGCATGGATTGAAGGGCTTAGATAGACTTTAGGGCTCTGATTTTCTCAGACACTATCTAACCATAAGTACTACAGCGACATGTCTCTGACCGAACAAGGCTTGTTGGCCGCGCTGGCCAATGTCATCGATCCCCATACAGGCAAGGATTTTGTAAGCACGCGCGCCGTGCGCAATGTGCAAATCAGCGGCGGAGATGTGGCGTTCGACGTGGAATTGGGCTATCCGGCCAAAAGCGTCATCCCCGAGTTCCGCAAACAGCTGATTGCAGCAGCCAAGACCCTGCCCGGCGTGGACAACGTGTCTGCCAATGTCTACACCAAGGTGCAGTCGCACGCGGTGCAGCGTGGCGTGCAGTTGCTGCCTGGCGTGAAGAACATCATCGCCGTGGCCTCGGGCAAGGGTGGTGTGGGCAAGTCCACCACCACGGCCAACCTGGCGCTGGCGCTGGCGGCGGAAGGCGCACGTGTGGGCGTGCTGGATGCCGACATCTACGGCCCCAGCGTGCCCATGATGTTTGGTGTCAACGGCAAGCCCGAGAGCAGCGACGGCAAGACCATGGAGCCGCTGGAGAACTACGGCGTGCAGCTGATGTCCATCGGCCTGCTGCTGAACAACCCCAACGAAGCCATGATCTGGCGCGGCCCCATGGCCACGCAGGCGTTGGAGCAGATGCTGCGCACCACCAACTGGAAGGATCTGGATTACCTCGTGATCGACCTGCCACCCGGCACGGGCGACATTCAGCTGACGCTGAGCCAGAAGGTGCCCATGACCGGCTCCGTGATCGTGACCACCCCCCAGGACATCGCTTTGCTGGATGCGCGCAAGGGCATCAAGATGTTCGAGAAGGTGGGTGTGCCCATCCTGGGCCTGGTGGAAAACATGGCCATGCACGTGTGCACCAACTGTGGCCACGTGGAGCACATCTTTGGTCAGGACGGCGGCAAGAACCTGGCTGCAGAATGGGGCATGGATTTCCTGGGTTCGCTGCCCTTGTCCATGCAAATCCGCGAGCAGGCCGACAGCGGCAAGCCCACCGTGGTGGCGGCCCCTGACAGCGAGGCTGCGCAGATCTACAAGAAGCTGGCCCGCGATGTGGCGGTGAAGATTGCCAACAAGGCCAAGGATTTCTCCAGCAAGTTCCCCACCATCACCATCAGCCAGAACACCTGAGGCGGTGCGGTGCCAGGGGCACTGCCAGCAATCATTTGAAACTGAGACAAAGCGCCCCGGCCCTACCGGGGCGCGTTTTTTGCGGCATGCTTGTCGGGTTGTGTGAATGCACCTGTCGCGCAGGTGCTGCAAATCGTGCCAGAACAAGAACCTGAACTTCTCTCCCGTTGGGTTGCCTGGATGCAAGGCTTGCGCAAAGCCATGCAGCCCCGTGCGCGCATGCAGGCCGTGCTGCAGCACACCCGTGCTCTAGGTCGGCGCCTGCGGGCCTGGCGCTGGCAATGGCTGGTGGCGCTGCCGGCAGCGGGCCTGCTGTATGTGCTGCTGCTCATCCCTTTCACGCCAGCCATCAGCGACATCCGCAAAGCCAAACTGGAGCAGCCCGCCCGTGTGCTGTCGGCCGATGGCAGGGAAATCGCCATCTTCAAGCGCAGCAATCGCCAGTGGGTGGAGCTGGAACAGGTGTCGCCTCACGTGATTCAGGCGCTGATCGCCACAGAGGACCACCGTTTTTATGAACACCATGGCATGGACTGGTGGCGTACGGCGGGGGCAGTGGTGCACACGCTGCGCGGAGACATGCAAGGCGGCTCCACCTTGACGCAGCAGCTGGCGCGCAATCTCTATCCCGAAGCCATTGGCCGTGCGGCGAGCTTGAACCGCAAGCTCAAAGAGGCCATCACGGCTTTCAAGATCGAGTGGCTCTACAGCAAGGACGAGATCCTGGAGACCTATCTCAACACCGTGCCGTTCCTGTACAACGCATGGGGCATTGAAATGGCTGCGCGGACCTATTTTGACAAGTCCGCAGCCAGGCTTTCCGTGATTGAGGCCGCCACCCTGGTCGGCATGCTCAAGGGGACGAGCTACTACAACCCGGTGCGCAATCCCGAGCGTGCCGTGGCGCGGCGCAACACGGTGCTGGCGCAGATGCTCAAGCATGGCGAGCTGACCGACAAGGAATTCCAGCAGCTGAAAAAGCGTCCCTTGCGTCTGAATTTCGAGCGCCAGGAAGTGCCGGTCGGCATGGCTCCGCACTTTGCCCAGCAGGTGCGCAAATGGCTGATCGATTGGGCCGATAGTCAGGACTACAACATCTACACCGACGGTTTGGTGGTGCACACCACGCTGGATGCGCGCCTGCAAACCCAGGCCCTGCAGGCCGTGCGCAGCCACACCCAGGCATTGCAGGCGATCGCCGATACCAACTGGAGCAAACGCGATGGCTGGCACGCCGACAACCCGCTGGTGCACAGCCTGGTGCGTGAGTCTGCGGCCTATGCCTCTTTGCGTGAAAAAGGTCAGTCAGCGTCAACGGCGCTGAAGACGCTGCTGCAAGACAAGGACTTCATGCAGCAGTTGCGCAAGCGCAAGACGCGCATTGAAGCCGGGTTTGTGGCCATGGAGCCAGCCACCGCTGCCATCCGCGCCTGGGTGGGCAGTCGCCACTTTGCCACCGATGCGTTTGACCATGTGCAGCAGGCGCGCCGCCAGCCCGGCTCCACCTTCAAGCCGTTTGTCTATGGCGCAGCGTTGCAGGCCGGTGCCTCGGCCGAGGATACGCGCGTGGACGAGGTCGTGAACATCGTGCTGGATGGTGGCGAAGTCTGGAGTCCCAGCGATGCGGGTGCCCCAACGGGCAAACCCATGTCGCTGCGCGATGCGCTGGCATATTCCAAAAACACGATTGCCGCCCAGCTGGTGCAGCAAGTGGGCCCGGACAAGGTGGCGCATCTGGCGCGTGACCTGGGCGTGCGCGCCAGTCCGCTGGAGCAAGTGCCCGCTCTGGCACTGGGTGCCAGCCCCGTGAGTCTGCTGGAAATGACCAATGCCTATGGCAGCCTGGTGCGTGGCGGGCAGTACCGTTCGCCCTATCTGGTCACGCGGATTGAAGACCGCAATGGCCAGGTGCTGGCCGAGTTTGCACCGCACCCGGCGCAAAGCGTGATGGAGGCGCAGGACAGCTATGCATTGCTGGACATGTTGCGTGATGTGGTGGACAAGGGGACGGGCCGCGCCATTCGACAGCGCTTTGGCATTCAAGGCGATGTGGCAGGCAAAACCGGCACCACGCAGAACAATGCTGATGGCTGGTTCATTCTGATGCACCCCCAGCTGGTCAGTGGCGCCTGGGTGGGGTTCAACGATGCGCGCATCACGCTGCGCAGCGATTACTGGGGCCAGGGCGCCCGCAGCGCCTTGCCGGTGGTGGGTGACTTCACTTCACGTGCCTTGCGCAACCAGGCATTGGAGCGCACGGCCCGTTTTGTGGAGCCTGAAAACTCGCAATGGTGGCCAGCGTTTGCCGACGGTGTGCGCCAGCAGGTGGGCAGCTGGTGGGGGCAGATGGCTGCGACCGCGGCACCGCAGGAGCGCACTGAGCCCGCTGCGCGATCGGCCACGCCCTCCAGGGCACAACCCACGCCAGCATCCATCAGCAAGCCTTCTGTGCCTGCAGCAGCCTCCGACCAGGCGCCAACGCAGCCGGAAGAGGAGATCGAAGAATCCATCCCTTCGTTGCCCGCACCGCGGACATCACCGGCGCCAGCGCCTGCCCAAGATGCACTCGATGCCTGGCTGCAAAACTGGGCCGATGCTGAATCAGATGCTGCACCAGCCGTCGATTACGAACGCCAGCCACCTGCGGTCTGGGGCTTGCCTGTGCAGCAGCGCTAAATCCGTTAAATCCTGGCGTGGCTGCCTGGAATCAGCGGCATGTATGCCGGTGATGATCGGTTAATGTCACTCCCATGACGATGAGCTTTTTGCAACTGGGATGGCGCACGCTGTGGCGCGATGCGCGCGCAGGCGAACTGCGCCTGCTGTGGGTGGCGGTCACGCTGGCGGTGACGGCGCTGACATCGGTCGCCTTTTTTGCCAACCGCCTGGAGGCAGGGCTGGAGCGCGACGCACGCCAGCTGCTGGGTGGAGATGTGGTCATTGCAAGCCATGACGGGCAATTGCAGGAGTTTGTGCATCAGGCCGAACAGGAGGGCCTGCGCCATGTGACCACGCTCGTTTTTCCCACCATGGGCCGCGCCACGGAGGAGCGGGGCGGCAATGCACGGCTGGTGGCGCTCAAGGTGGTGGAAGCAGGCTATCCCTTGCGCGGCAGCTTGCGTGTGGCCGATGGGGCGGGCCAGCCCGATGCACCCGTGGAGCATGTGCCCGCTGCGGGCGAGGCATGGGTGGATGCTGCTTTGCTGTCAGCGCTGGAAGTGCAGGTGGGTGACCACCTGCTGCTTGGTGACGCCCGAGTGCGCATCACCCGCCTGATCACGGCGGAGCCGGACCGGGGCGCAGGCTTTATGAGCTTTGCGCCGCGCGTGATGATCCATGCCCAAGATCTGGAGGCCACCGGGCTGGTGCAACCAGCCAGCCGCATCACCTGGCGGCTGGCCGTGGCGGGCGAAGATGTGGCTGCCGTAGCGCGTTATGAAACCTGGGCCAGGGCGCAGGTGGGCGAGAACGGGCGGGGCGGACGCCGGGTGGAATCGCTGGAAAGCGGCAGCCCCGAGATGCGCCGCACGCTGGAGCGCGGCGAGAAATTCCTGAGTCTGGTGGCGCTGCTGGCGGCCTTGCTGTCGGCGGTTGCCGTGGCGCTGGCTGCCCGCGCCTTCGCACAGCGCCATCTGGACGCGGCGGCCATGCTGCGGGTGCTGGGTCTGCCGCAGCGCACCATTGCCTGGGCCTATGTCTTTGAATTTGCCGTGGTGGGTCTGGGGGCCAGCTTGCTTGGCGTAGCACTGGGTTGGGGCGTGCACCATGCTTTTGTCTGGTTGCTGTCGGGGCTGGTGGCGCAGGGCCTGCCAGCGTCCAGCCTCTGGCCCGTGGGCTTCGGGGTGGGCATGGGCATGACGCTGCTGCTTGCCTTCGGCCTGCCGCCGGTGCTGCAACTGGCGCAGGTGCCGCCACTGCGGGTGCTGCGTCGCGATATGGGGGCGCTCAAGCCTGCATCGGCCAGTGTGTTGCTGGTCGGGGTGCTGGGTTTCGCAGCCTTGCTGATGGCCGTGAGCCGCGATGCGCTGCTGGGCGGCATTGCCGTGGGCGGGTTTGCACTGGCCACGCTGCTGTTTGCGGGCATGGCGTGGCTGGCGGTCCAGCTCTTGCGCCGCATGGTCCACGAGCACACGGCGCCGCGCTGGCTGGTGCTGGCCACGCGCCAGCTGGCGGCGCGACCGGGGTACGCCGTCATTCAGGTCAGCAGCCTGGCTGTGGGCCTGCTGGCCCTGGTGCTTCTGGTGCTGTTGCGCACCGACCTGGTCAGCAGCTGGCGCCAGGCCACTCCGCCAGATGCGGCCAACCGGTTTGTCATCAACATCATGCCGGATCAGGCGCAGGCGTTTCAGCAGCACCTGCGCAGCGCGGGGGTGGCGGACTATGACTGGTATCCCATGATTCGCGGGCGTCTGGTGGAGGTCAATGGCCGCGCAGTCAGCCCCGAAGACTATGCCAACGAGCGCGCGCAGCGCATGGTGGATCGCGAGTTCAATCTCTCGAATGCCGAGCAGATGCCGCAGAAAAACCGCATCGTTGCCGGTGCGTGGCGGGCCGGTGAAGCCGATGGCGCCAGTGTGGAAGAGGGCATTGCCGAGACCCTGGGCCTGAAGCTGGGGGATACGCTGGTGTTTGATATGGGCGGTATGCGGCACAGCGCCCGTGTGACCAGCTTGCGCAAGGTGGACTGGGGCAGCATGCGTGCCAACTTCTTCATCCTGTTCCCGGTGGCGCAGTTGCCGGATGTGCCCACCACCTATATGGCGGCCTATCGTGCGCCGGTGCAGCCAGGCTTTGACAATGGCTTGCTGCGCGAGTTTCCCAATGTGACGAATGTGGATATGGACAGCACCATCGCCCAGGTGCAGCGTGTGCTGGACCAGGTGATTCGCGCCGTGGAGTTCCTGTTCATCTTCACTCTGGCTGCAGGCCTGGTCGTGCTGTTTGCTGCCGTGACTGCGACGCGCGAAGAGCGTGCCCGCGAGTACGCCATCATGCGCGCCATGGGAGCGCAAGCACACCTGCTGCGCCAAGTGCAGCGGGCCGAGCTGGCTGGCGTCGGCATGCTGGCCGGATTTCTGGCCAGTGCCGTGGCCATGGCCGTGGGCTGGGCGCTGGCGCGCTGGGTGTTTGAATTTGCCTGGACGGCCGCGTGGTGGGTGCCTGTTGCTGGCGGCCTGGCGGGTGCGTTACTGGCCTGGATGGCGGGCTGGTGGGGGTTGCGCGAGGTATTGCGTCGCCCTGTCATGCACAGTTTGCGCGCTGCTGCTGAATAAAAATTTGAAGCTGACAGCGCTTGATACATAAGGTTTTCAGATGAAAAAATGTCTGGATTCCTTATCAATCAAGCGTGGGCAGCTCTTGAATTGGAAGTAAGTCTGGCTGACGCCGTCATGCGCGCAAATCCCATTGCAGTGGCAGTGCGCCCAGCGCATGCTGGGCTCATGAGCACACTCAAAGCCCCCCAAATTGAAGCCCTGCGCACCCAGCTTGCGCAGCGTGAACAGCAGCTGCGTCAGGAGCTGGAGCAGGCCCAGGCCGAGGAAGAGGCGCATGTGGAGGAAAAGGAAGACATGCCACGCGAGCCCGATGCCAATCAGACGCGTGAGGTGACCGACCGTGAAGTGCGCCATGCCGAGCTGCTGCGTGACCAGCGAGAGCTGCAGGCTGTACGCGCAGCCTTGCAGCGCATCGAAGATGGTAGCTATGGCGAATGCGTGGATTGCGGCAAGCGCATCAAGGCTGAACGGCTGCTGGCCTCACCTGCAGCCATGCGTTGCATCGACTGTCAAACCAAGGCCGAGGCCCGGCTTTAACCTTCGCGCTGCAATGCAGCTGCTGCACTGGCACACTCAGGTTTTTTCATTGGCCTGCCGCGCATGAGCGGCATGTTTTGCTGGGTGTGAGCGTATGCAGATCGAAGAGAAACCACCGTTTGATACTCCCTTTGAATGGATAGGCGGCGAAGAACCCGTGCGCCGCCTGGTGGAGCGCTTTTACGACCTGATGGACCTGGAACCTGCGTATCGGGAACTGCGTGCCTCCCACGGCAGTACGCTGGATGAGGCGCGCCAGAAACTGTTCTGGTTTCTGTGCGGCTGGCTCGGCGGCCCCGACTATTTTGTGGAGCGCTTTGGCCATCCGCGTCTGCGCATGCGCCACATGCCATTCAAGGTGGGCCTGGTGGAGCGCGACCAGTGGGTGGCATGCATGGACCAGGCCATGCAGGAAACCGCCGTGCCCGAGGCGCTGCGCCAGCGCCTGCATCACAGCTTCATGCAGACGGCCAGCTGGATGGTCAACCAGGGTGCGGTGCAGAAGGTGATGTAAGCCTGCGGGAAGGCAGGCCACTACCGCCCTTTCATTTTCATGTTTCATCGGCCTTGCTGGTGGTTTGCAGAATGCTCAGCTTGCCGTCGGCTTCCAGAAACATGCAGCGCATTTGTGCCAGCGTGCAATCCGCTTCTCGCAGTGCTGTTTCAATGTCGTTGCTCGAAATGCGGTGTTTTTTGCGCACGGCATCGAAGATCTGACCATCACGTCCGATGAGCACGGCCTGCCCTTCCAGCAAGCGTTCGGCCAGGCTGTTGCGTGCCGACAGCGCGCCCATCAGCATGTTGAGCACAATCAGAATGGCGCACACCAGCAGCCCACCGAGTACCGACTGGTCCTTGCCGACCATGGACGGGCCTGCTG